>DATMTF010000277.1:0-6823 GCA_035565015.1 Asticcacaulis sp.
GGCCAATTTTGATTGATTTTGATATTTTCCATTGATATGCCGCCCTGTCAATGGCAAATTCCTGCCGCCATAAGCCAAAAGACTAAAGAGGATTCAGGGTGTCGAAACATATGGGATGGATCAGCCTGCTGGCGCTGACGACGGCGACCGCTGCCGCCGCGCAGACGCAGAGCGGCGATGCGATGCTCGACGCCATGGGCCTCAATAACCAGAAGGCGGCGACCGAAACGCACGCCGACCTCGTTCCGGTCAAACCCTTGCGCGGCCCGACCACCTATGTGATGTCGGCCTTCAACGCCACCTCCGAAAACAAGCTGTCCATCTTCACCTCCTATGATGGCGTAACCTATACCTCGCTGGCAGAGGAAGCCTATACGCCGCCGAGCGGCCTGCTGCGCGATCCGTCGATCCTCCGCGCCGCTGACGGCGACTATTATGTCGTCTATACCACCGGCTGGAACGGCCACAGCTTCGGCATCGCCAAAAGCCACGACCTGCGCCACTGGGAACATGTCAGGGACGTGCAACTCGACGTGCCGGGCCTCACCAACACTCAAATTACCAACACATGGGCCCCGGAATGGTTTCAGGACACGGATGGCGGCGCCTATGTCGTCGTCTCCTTATCCACCGGCGGCACGAAGGGGCCGTTCTCGGCTTACCTGCTCAAGGCCAATGCCGACCTGACGGATTTTTCCGCGCCCGTCGCCATGCAGGGCTTAGGCGACAACCATATTGATGCGTTTCCGATTAAAATCGGCGACCGCTACTGGGTCATCACCAAGAATGAGACGACGAAGACGCTGGAACGCGCCTGGGCGACCTCGCTGACCGGCCCATGGACCATCGACCGCACCGGCGACTGGGCGGGCTGGGGCGACTGGATCGAAGGCCCGGCCCTGACGCCGATCAAGAGCGCTGACGGTAAAGACGGCTGGCGCATCTATTTCGACGACTACCGCGACAAGTCCTACTGGTATTCCGACAGTTTCGACGGCTTGAACACCTGGACGAAGAAGCAGCAGGTCGGCGGCGTCTCCGGCGCGGTGCGCCACTTCACCGTCCTGCGCCAGCCGACCGAGACGGTCGAGGCCGCCACCAAACCTGCGGATGCGCCTGAGGCCGTCACCTGGGACCGCCATTCGCTGCTGATCGGCGGCAAACGGGTGATGATCTGGGCGGGCGAATTTCATATGTACCGCCTGCCCTCGCCGTCCATGTGGCGCGACGTGCTGCAAAAGATGAAGGCGACCGGCTACAACGCCGTGACCCTCTATATAGACTGGGGCTATCAGTCCTCGGAACAGGGCCATTACGATTTTTCCGGCGTGCGCAATGTTGAGCGCGTGATCGAAATGGCCGAGGCCGAGGGCCTCTACATCATCCTGCGGCCCGGCCCTTATGTGAACGCCGAACTGACCATGGGCGGCTTCCCCGGCTGGGTGACGCGGCAAAAGGCGATGGCGCGCACCGACGATCCGGACTACTTGAAGGCCGTCGATGAATGGCAGACCCAGATCGATGCGATCGTCGCGCGCCACCAGATCACCAATGGCGGCGGCAAGGTCATCGCCTTCCAGATCGAAAACGAGCTTGGCGACACCTCGCCGTCGCGCCAGCGCTACATGCAGCACCTGGCCGACAAGGTGCATGCCGACGGCATCACAGTGCCGATCTTCCACAATTCCGCCAGCCGCCTGCCCAACTGGACGCCGCGCGATTCCAGCGCGCCCTGGGCCGTGCCGGGGCCGACCGATCTCTACGCCTTTGACGGCTATCCGGGCGGCGGCTGCACCGGCACGCTCGATCCGGGTAAGCCCAACACTGTGCCCAACTGGGGCATGTATGGCGACACCACGCCCGATCCGAAGACCGGCATCATCAAGGCGGGCGCTCTGGCCTCGCCGAACACGCCGGGCTTTGCGGCGGAGATCGGCGGCGGCTGGTTCGACTTCTGGGGCAGCCCCGGCACCTATGACTGCACGGCCAAGCGCATCGGCTCGGCCTATGTGCGCACCGATTTCGGCTCCAGTCTGATCAACGGCCTCTCCATCCACAGCGTCTATATGGCGTTCGGCGGCACATCGTGGGGCTGGGAGCCGGCCAGCGTCGTCTATACCTCCTACGATTACGGCTCCGGCATTTCCGAATCGCGCGGCATCCGCAACAAGCAACTGACCTTCAAGCAATTGGGCCAGTTCGTGCAGGCCGCAACGCCCCTGCTGGCCGATCTCGACAAGGGGCCGGTGCTGTCAAGCGACAATCCGAAGGTCAAGCTGTATCACGATGTCGGCGCGAACGGCCAAGGCGATCTGATCTTCGCCATCCACGATCCGTCCAATGCGACCACGAACGACGCCTTCGGTTTCGACCTGACGACGAAGGACGGCAAGTATCACATCAGGACGCAGCTCAACGGTCAGGACGGCAAACTCTTCCTCGCCGACTTCGCTCTGGCGCGTCAGCATCTCGTCTATACGACTTCGGATACCCAGACATTTTTCGAGCAAGGCGACCGCGACATCGCGCTTCTGTATGGGCGGGCGGGTGAGGCGGGTGAGACGGTCCTCAAATATGCCAAAAAACCGAAATTTACGGTCATTCAGGGGCTAATTTCGGCTAATTTCGACATTCACACCCACGATCTGAAGCTGACCTACGCCCATTCCGGCCTGAGCATAATCCGTATCGAAAGCGGGGATAAACCACCGCTTTTACTGCTGATCGGCGACGACGCGACGGCGCAGCAGTTCTGGCGGCAGGACACGCCGCAAGGGCCGGTTCTGGAGCGCTCAGACGCCCTGATCCGCACCGCCGCCATTGACGGCGCAAGCTTGAGCCTGACTGGCGACACGTCCAAAGACGCGACCCTCGACATCTGGGCGCCGCAAGGCGTCAGGACGGTCAGCTTCAACGGCCAAATCCTGACGGCGCAGGCCAATGCCTTTGGCGGCCTGACGACAGCCGCCGTTCCGGGACCGGCTCCAGTCACGCCGCCGGACCTGATGACGATCCGCTGGGAGCGGCGCGCCGGTTCGCCAGAAGTCGATCCAGGCTTTGACGATTCCCAATGGCGCAAGGCGGACCTCGCCACCTCCAACGCCCTGCCCACCACGCAGCCCCCCGCCGGACAGCCGGTGCTGGATATGAGCCAGTACGGCTTCCACCACGGCGATGTCTGGTATCGCGGCCGCTTCACCGTCAGCGCGAAATCAACGATTGACTCCGCTGACGCCTTCTATGGCGGCGGCGCAGCAGGGATGATGCAGGTCTGGATCGACGGCAAATTCATCGGTCAGGACGAGATTCCGGGCGGCGCGCCGCGTCCCAAAGGCACGGCGCATGCGCATTTCGACCTGTCGACCCTGACGCCGGGACCGCACGAAGTCTCGGTCATGGTGCGCAACGAGGCCCACAACTGGGATCTCGGCGCCAATGACGAACACAAGGAGGCGCGCGGCCTGATCAGCTTCTCCTTATCGCACAAGGGCGACGCGCCCTTCGCCGTGCCGATCGACTGGACAATTCAGGGCGACAAGGGCGGCGAGCACATCGCCGATCTGGTCCGCGGCCCGATGAACAATGGCGGCCTCTATGGCGAGCGCGCCGGCTGGTATCTGCCCGCCAAACGCTCCGACACAGGCTGGACACTGGCGTCGCCAACCGATGCGCCGCCGAATGCCGGAACCTACTGGCTGCGCGCGCAGGTTCCGCTTGATATGCCGAAAGGTCAGCCAAATAGACAAGACGTCCAGTTCGGCCTGCAAATCGGCGATCCGGATGTGCCGCAGTCCTCGCACAAGACGCGCGCTCTGATCTTCGTCAATGGCTGGCATCTCGGCAATTTCGCCGCCAATATCGGCCCGCAGCACGTCTTTGTCCTGCCGCCGGGCATCTTGAATCCCAATGGCGACAACACGATCACCCTGGCCGTGACCACGGATGGCCAGCCGCAGAACGCGCTTGAACCGGTCAAGCTCGTCGTGCTGCATAATGTCCGCGGCGGCGTCCCCGTCGAGCCTGTTCCCTCCCCCTCCAGCACCCAGCGCTAAGCCTTATGACCAATCAAATTCTCAAACCGCTCCATTCCGAACGCCTGCCCGAACTGCTGCGCCACCAGACGGCGGGGCTGGACGCCGACCGCGACGACTACTTAAGCGCCGTCAACAGCCTGATCGACAACCTCGTCAACATTGAGGACGAGACGGGCCAGTTCCTGCTGCGTCTCGAAGACGGCCGCGTGATCGACACCAAGGGCTGGCACGGCTTTGAATGGACGCAAGGGGTCGGCCTCTACGGTATCTACAAGCACTGGGAGATGACGGGCGACCCCAAGGCGTGGAAAATCATGACCCAGTGGTTCGAGGACCGCTTCAAAGAAGGCATGCCGTCGCGCAATATCAATACGGTCGCGCCGTTCCTGACGCTCGCCTATCTGTTCGAGCGCACCGGCGACCGCCGCTTCCTGCCCTATCTCGATGTCTGGGGCGAGTGGGTCTATAACGACCTGCCGCGCACCGAAGAGGGCGGCTTCCAGCACATCGTCTATAACAGCGTCAACAATCAGCAGATGTGGGACGACACGCTGATGATGTCGGTGCTGCCGCTGGCCAAGATCGGCCTCTTGCTGAACCGTCCGCACTATGTCGAGGAAGCCAAGCGCCAGTTCCTGATCCATATCAAATACCTGGCCGACCGCAAGACCGGCCTGTGGTTCCACGGCTGGACCTTCGATGGCCGCCATAACTTCGCCAACGCCCTGTGGGGCCGCGGCAATTCGTGGGTCACCATCGTGATTCCGGAATTTATCGAGCTGCTCGACCTGCCAAAAGGCGACGCGCTGCGCGCCTTCCTGATCGACACGCTGGAGGCGCAGGTGAAAGCCCTTGCAAAAGTGCAGGCCCCGTCGGGCCTGTGGCGCACCATTCTCGACGATGAGACCTCCTACGAAGAAGCCGCCGCCTCGGCGGGCTTCGCCTACGGCATCCTGAAGGCTGTCCGCAAGGGGTATATCTCGAAGGATTACGAGGCCGTCGGCGTCAAAGGCGCCAAGGCGGTGCGAAAGCACATTTCCAGCGACGGCGAACTCACTCAGGTGTCGTTTGGCACGCCGGTCTTCAACACGATCCAGGAGTACAAGGACATCCCGCTGACCTCGATGCCCTTCGGCCAGGCCATGGCGCTTCTGGCTATGGGCGAATTCATGTATCGCTTCATTTAAGCGAAATAGTGACTAGTTTAAAAAGAGAAAAATTATGGGTAAGGATGTGACGGAACGCAAGCCGGGGCCAATCAACTACTGGGCCTGGGGCTCCGGCGACGTGGTCGGCGCGGGCCTGCCCGCCGTCACCTCAGGCTGGCTGATCTATTTCTACACCACCTTCTGCCATATCGACGCTCTGAAGGCGGGCGGCCTGCTGGCCATTCCGCGCATCTTCGACGCCATCACCTGTCCTTTGATCGGCTATATTTCCGACAATCTGCGCCATACCTGGGTCGGCAGACACATAGGACGGCGCAAGATCTTTCTTTTGATCGCCATTCCGCTGCTGCCCTCCTTCGCCCTGATGTGGGTGCAGGGCCAGAGCTTTCTCTACTACCTCTCCAGCTACATCTTCTTCGAGCTGGTCTATAACTGCGTGCTGATCCCGTGGGAGACCCTGCCCGCCGAAATGAGCAAGGACTATAAGGTCAAGGCCAAGTTCGCCGGCGCGCGCATGTTGCAGGCTCAGGCCTTCGCCATCTTCGCCTCCTACCTGCCGACCCTGATCATCAACCATCTGGGCAAGGATTCCGCCGTCACTTTCCTGATCAATGGCGCCATTTTCGGCGTCATGGGCAGCGTGCTGATCACGCTGGCGGTCATCTTCACCTGGGAGCGCCCCTATACTGACGGCGAAAAGCTGATCAAGCCGGAGCCGCTCAACCTGGCGCGCGGCCTGACGATCCCGTTCCACATGTTCCGCGACCTGTTCTCGACCTTGCGCATCCGCGCCTTCCGCCAGCATCTCGGCATCTATCTGGGCGGCTACATCTCGCAGGACGTGTTCAACGCCGCCTTTCCGATCTTCGTGCTGACCGTCATGCTCGGCGCGACCCAGATCATCTCGCAGATGTGGACGATCATGTATGCGGTGCAACTCCTGTCGGTGCTGATCGCGATTAATGTCGTCATGCGCACTGGCCCGCAGCGCGCCTACGCCGCCGCCATCGCCTCATTCATTCTCGCCTGCATCCTCTACTATGCCTATTACCTGATCCAACCCGCCGGGTTCCCCGCCGCCCTGCATGGCATCGAACACAATGTCTTTGGCGGCGTGATCAGCGGCAAGGTCGGGCCGATGGTGATCTTCTGGCTGTTCGTCCCCGTGGCGCTGGCGGGTCTTGGTCGCGGCACGCTCAACTTCGTGCCGTGGAGCGTCTATAACTATCTGCCCGACGTCGATGAGGCCGTGACCGGCCAGCGCCGCGAAGGCATTTTCGCCGGGGTCATGACGCTGGTGCGCAAATTCACTCAGGCCTTCGCCCTGGCCGGAACCGGCTGGGCGATGGAGGCCGGCGGTTTCGTCTCCGGCGCCCCGGCGCAGACGCCGCACGCGGTCCACACCATCGTGCTGATCCTGTGCGTCGCGCCCGCCGTCGTCATGCTGCTCGGCTTTCTGGTGTCGCTGAGTTTCCGCCTCAACGCCAAAACCCACGACGTGCTGATGACCGAGATCGAACGCCTGCGCGACGGCGCCACAGAACCCGCCACGCCCGAAAGCGGCAAGGTGGTCGAGGCCCTGACCGGCTGGAAGTACGCGACCCTCTGGGGACGCGGGCG
>DATMTF010000278.1:0-8832 GCA_035565015.1 Asticcacaulis sp.
GTTGACCAGCCATCCTGTCAGCCTTACGCAACAACAGATCGTTCGTGGACATATTGATCTCCCCAAATATCACCCTTGATCTCCCCAAATATCACCCATAGGTTACATGTAACCCATGGGTGACATCCGGTCAAGCGCAAAAGAAAACCCCCGAAGCCTGGGCTTCGAGGGTTTCTTGTCAGAGAGTAGTCTGCTTACGCTTCCGAAGGCGCTTCCAGCAGTTCCGCCGGCAGCGGCTCCATCGCTTCTTCGCGCTGATGTGACAATTGCTCGTCGCGCTTCAGGGCGATGCGTTGCAGCGAGCGCAGGTAAGCGCCGGTGCCCGCCGGGATCAGGCGGCCCACAATGACGTTCTCCTTGAGGCCGTCCAGGGTGTCGATCTTGCCCTGCACCGAAGCTTCGGTGAGGACGCGCGTCGTTTCCTGGAACGAGGCCGCCGAGATGAACGAGCGGGTCTGCAGGGACGCCTTGGTGATGCCGAGCAGGACGGGCTGCGTGAGGGCCGCACGGCCGCCGCGCTTTTCCGCCTTGAGGTTTTCAGCGTCGACCTCGGCCTTGTCGAGATGGTCGCCCTTGATCAGGCCGGTGTCGCCCGCATCGAGGATTTCAACCTTTTGCAGCATCTGACGCACGATGACTTCGATGTGCTTGTCGTTGATCGGCACGCCTTGCAGACGATAGACCTCCTGCACCTCGTTGACCAGATATTCGGCCAGCGCCTCGACGCCCTGAATACGCAGCAGATCGTGCGGATCGGGGTTGCCGTCGATGATGTAGTCGCCCTTCTGGATGTAGTCGCCGTCGTGGACCGAGATGTGCTTGCCCTTCGGGATCAGGAACTCGACCGCTTCCGAACCGTCTTCCGGCGTAATCTTGATGCGGCGCTTGTTCTTGTAGTCGCGACCGAATTCGACGCGGCCATCCATTTCGGCGATGACGGCGCAGTCCTTCGGACGGCGGGCTTCGAACAGTTCGGCGACGCGCGGCAGACCGCCGGTGATGTCGCGGGTCTTGGCGCCTTCGGTCGGCATACGGGCCAGAATGTCGCCCGGCTTGACCTCATCGCCGTTGCCGACGGAGAGAATAGCCCCGACCGGCAGCATGTAGCGGGCGTCGCCGCCGTTCGACAGCTTCTTATAGGCCCCGGCCTCATCGACCAGGCCCATCGCCGGACGCAGCTCAGCGCTGCGCGACGAGGCGCGGTAATCGACCACGACGCGGTTGGAGATGCCTGTCGCTTCGTCGGTTTCCTCGCGGACGGTGGCGCCGTCATTGAGGTCTTCGAAGCGCACCTTGCCGCCGACTTCGGTGATGATCGGCGTGGTGTACGGATCCCACTCGACCAGACGCTGGCCCTTCTTGACCGACGCGCCGTCTTCGACGCGCAGGCGACCGCCGTAAGGGGCCTTGTAGGTTTCGCGATCCTTGCCGTCGACCACGATCGTGATGATCAGGTTGCGCGACATCGAGATCAGATCGCCATGCGAGCCGCGCACGGTCGGCGCCGCCGACAGCTTGACCACGCCGTCCGAGGTCGTTTCATAGAAGGACTGCTCGGCCACCGAGGCGGTGCCGCCGATGTGGAAGGTCCGCATGGTGAGCTGGGTGCCCGGCTCGCCGATCGACTGCGCCGCGATAACGCCGACCGCTTCGCCCATGTTCACGCGGGTGCCGCGCGCCAGATCACGACCGTAACAGGCCGCGCAGGCGCCCAGTTCCGCTTCGCAGGTCAGGACCGAGCGCACCTTGACCGACTGCACGCCGGACGCTTCGATCACGTCCACAACGTCTTCGTCGATATAGGTGTCGGCGGCCACCACGACCTCGCCGTCGGCGGTCTTAACGTCTTCCGCCGCGGTGCGGCCGAGGACGCGCTGGCCCAGGCTGACAAGTACGTCACCGCCTTCGACCACCGCCTTCATGGTGATGCCCTTGGTCGTGCCGCAGTCCGTCTCCATGATGATGCAGTCCTGCGCCACATCGACCAGACGACGGGTCAGGTAGCCTGAGTTGGCGGTCTTCAGCGCGGTGTCGGCCAGACCCTTACGGGCGCCGTGGGTCGAGTTGAAGTATTCGAGAACCGACAGGCCTTCCTTGAAGTTGGAAATGATCGGCGTTTCGATGATCGAGCCGTCCGGCTTGGCCATCAGACCACGCATGCCGCCGAGCTGCTTCATCTGGGCTTGCGATCCGCGGGCGCCGGAGTTGGCCATCATATAGATCGAGTTGATCTCGGCTTCGCGACCGTCCGTGGTCATCAGCTTGCGGCTGATTTCCTTCATCATTTCGTCCGACACGCGGTCCGTGGCCTTCGACCAGGCGTCGACCACCTTGTTGTACTTCTCACCCTTGGTGATCAGGCCGTCGGCGTATTGCTGCTCGTATTCCTCGACCAGGCTGCGAGTCTCATCGACAATGCCCTTCTTGGTTTCAGGGATGACGATGTCGTCCTTGCCGAACGAGATGCCGGCGCGGGCGGCTTCCTTGAAGCCCAGCGCCATCATCTGGTCGGCGAAGATCACTGTCGCCTTCTGACCGCAGTGACGGTAAACGATGTCGATCAGGTTGCCGATTTCCTTCTTGGTCAGCGTCTTGTCGAGGACGCGCAGACCGATGGAGGCATGGTGCGGCAGCAGGGCGGCGATCTTCATGCGGCCAGGCGTGGTGTCCACGACCTTGGTGCGCACGACGCCGTCCGAATCCATCTGGGTGAAGCGGCACTTGATCTTGGCGTGCATCGACACCGAACCGTTGTCCAGCGCCTGCTGGATTTCGTTCAGGTCGCCGAACACCATGCCGGCGCCCGGTTCGTTGTCCTTGACCAGCGACAGGTAGTAGAGGCCCAGCACGATGTCCTGCGACGGCACGATGATCGGGCGACCATTGGCGGGCGACAGGATGTTGTTGGTCGACATCATCAGCACGCGGGCTTCAAGCTGCGCTTCGAGCGACAGCGGCACGTGAACGGCCATCTGGTCGCCGTCGAAGTCGGCGTTGAAGGCCGAACAGACCAGCGGGTGAAGTTGGATCGCCTTACCCTCGATCAGCTTGGGCTCGAAGGCCTGGATGCCGAGGCGGTGCAGGGTCGGGGCGCGGTTCAGCATGACCGGATGCTCGCGGATCACCTCTTCGAGGATATCCCAAACCTGCGGCTGCTCGCGTTCGACCATGCGCTTGGACTGCTTGACTGTGCCGGACAAGCCTTTGGCGTCAAGGCGCGCATAAATGAACGGCTTGAACAGTTCCAGCGCCATCTTCTTGGGGATGCCGCATTCGTGCAGCTTCAGTTCCGGGCCAACCGTGATGACCGAACGACCGGAATAGTCGACGCGCTTACCGAGCAGGTTCTGACGGAAGCGGCCCTGCTTGCCCTTGAGCATATCGGCCAGGGACTTGAGCGGACGTTTATTGGCGCCGGTGATGACGCGACCGCGACGACCGTTGTCGAACAGGGCGTCCACCGATTCCTGCAACATGCGCTTTTCGTTGCGAATGATGATGTCCGGCGCGCGCAGCTCCATCAGGCGCTTCAAACGGTTGTTCCGGTTGATGACGCGGCGGTAGAGGTCGTTGAGGTCGGAGGTCGCGAAACGACCGCCGTCCAGCGGCACCAGCGGACGCAGTTCCGGCGGGATCACCGGCACGACCGTGAGAATCATCCATTCCGGACGATTGCCCGATTCGATGAAGGATTCGATCAGCTTCAGGCGCTTGGAGAGCTTCTTGCCCTTCATTTCCGAGGTGTTATCGACCAGATCGGCGCGAATCTTCTCGGCGATCTCGTTGAGGTCCATCGCCATCAGCATGTTGCGTACGGCTTCGGCGCCGATCTCGGCGGTGAAGCTGTCGTCGCCGAACTCTTCCTGATAGCGGAAGAATTCGTCTTCGCTGAGAAGCTGGTTCAGCTTCAAGCTGGTCAGGCCCGGCTCGGTGACGATGTAGTTTTCAAAATACAGGACGCGCTCGACATCCTTCAGCGCCATGTCGAGGATCATGGCGATGCGGGACGGGAGCGACTTCAGGAACCAGATGTGCGCGACCGGCGCAGCCAGTTCGATATGGCCCATGCGCTCACGGCGAACGCGCGACAGGGTGACTTCAACGCCGCACTTTTCGCAGATAATGCCCTTGTACTTCATGCGCTTGTACTTGCCGCACAGGCATTCGTAATCCTTGGTCGGACCGAAGATACGGGCGCAGAACAGGCCGTCGCGTTCCGGCTTGAACGTACGGTAATTGATGGTTTCCGGCTTTTTGATTTCGCCGAACGACCACGACAGGATCTTTTCCGGCGAGGCAAGGGTGATGCGAATCTGATCGAAGGTCGGGGCGACCTGGACCGGATTGAAGATATTCAGGACTTCCTGGTTCATATGAATTCCAGCTTTCCGTCAATAAAACTTTTAATTGGCAATGGAGCGGACGGCTTGCCCCCTCCACCACGTCGTGGTTCCCCTCTCCCGCTTCGCAGGGGAGGAGAAGGAAAATCGGATCGGTTATCCCTGCCCGTTCTCCAGTTCCACGTTCAGGCCCAGGCTCCGCATTTCCTTGATCAGGACGTTGAAGCTTTCCGGGATGCCGGCTTCAAAGCTGTCGTCGCCGCGGACGATGGCTTCGTACACCTTGGTGCGGCCCGCCACGTCGTCGGACTTGACGGTGAGCATTTCCTGCAGGGTGTAGGCGGCGCCATAGGCTTCGAGCGCCCAGACTTCCATTTCCCCGAAGCGCTGGCCGCCGAACTGCGCCTTGCCGCCCAGCGGTTGCTGGGTGACGAGCGAGTATGGCCCGATGGAGCGCGCGTGGATCTTGTCATCGACCAGGTGGTGCAGCTTCAGCATATAGATGATGCCGACCGTAACCGGGCGCTTGAACTGCTCGCCGGTCAGGCCGTCGAACAGCACCGATTGACCCGAACGGTTGAGACCCGCCGTTTCCAGCATGTCCTCAATGTCGTTCATATGGGCGCCGTCGAAGACCGGCGTCGCAATCGGCACGCCACGCGACAGGTTCTTGGCCAGCTCGATCAGTTCTTCCTCGCTGTCGGGAAGCTCCTGATCTTTGCCATAGACGCCCTGCAGGTGCTCGATCAAAGCCTGCTTCTGACCGCCGTTCTGCCAGTCCTCAAGCATTTGAGAAATCTGACGTCCGACGCCCGCGCAGGCCCAACCGAGGTGGGTCTCGAAAATCTGACCGACGTTCATGCGCGACGGCACGCCCAGCGGGTTCAGCACGATATCGACATGAGTGCCGTCCGCCAGGAACGGCATGTCTTCGCACGGCAGGATCTTGGAGATAACCCCCTTATTGCCGTGGCGACCGGCCATCTTGTCGCCCGGTTGCAGCTTGCGCTTCACCGCCACGAACACCTTGACCATCTTCATGACGCCCGGCGGCAATTCGTCGCCGCGTTGCAGCTTCTCGACCTTGTCCTCGAAGCGGCGGTCGAGACGCTTGCGCGCGTCCTCGAACTGACGCTTCATGGCTTCGAGTTCGCCCATGATCTTTTCGTCTTCGAGCGCGATCTGCCACCACAGGCCGCGCGACACCTCGCCCAGCTTGTCCTCGGTGATCTCGCCGCGGCCCATGCCCTTCGGGCCGGACACGGCGGTCTTGCCGATCAGGATTTCCTTCAGGCGGCCATAGATGTTGCGCTCCAGAATCGACAGTTCGTCGTCGCGGTCCTTGCCCAGACGTTCGATCTCGTGACGCTCGATCGCCTGAGCGCGCTCGTCCTTCTCGACGCCGTGGCGGTTGAACACGCGCACTTCGACGATGGTGCCAGCGACGCCGGGCGGCAGACGCAAGCTCGTGTCACGCACGTCGGACGCCTTTTCGCCGAAGATGGCGCGCAGCAGCTTTTCTTCCGGCGTCATCGGGGATTCGCCCTTCGGCGTCACCTTGCCGACCAGGATGTCGCCCGGCTGGACCTCGGCGCCGATGGCGACGATGCCCGCTTCGTCAAGATTGCGCAGGGCTTCTTCACCGACGTTCGGAATGTCGCGGGTGATTTCTTCCGGCCCAAGCTTGGTGTCGCGGGCCATGACTTCAAACTCTTCCAGATGGATCGAGGTGAAGATGTCGTCGCGCACGATGCGTTCGGAGATCAGGATCGAGTCTTCGAAATTGTAGCCGTTCCACGGCATGAAGGCGACCAGCACATTGCGGCCCAGGGCCAGATCGCCCAGATCGGTCGAAGGACCGTCGGCGATAATGTCGCCCGCCGTCACCTTGTCGCCAACCTTCACGATCGGGCGCTGGTTGATGCAGGTGTTCTGGTTGGAGCGCTGGAACTTCGACAGGCGGTAGATATCGACGCCCGGCTTGTTCGGATCGGTTTCCTCGGTGGCGCGGATAACGATGCGGGTGCCGTCCACCTGCTCCACCACGCCGGTGCGGCGCGCCGACACCGTGGCGCCGGAATCGCGGGCCACGACCTCTTCCATGCCGGTGCCGACCAGCGGCGCGTCGGCGCGCACCAGAGGCACGGCCTGACGCTGCATGTTCGAGCCCATCAGGGCGCGGTTGGCGTCGTCGTTTTCCAGGAACGGGATCAACGCCGCGGCGACTGAGACGACCTGTTTGGGCGACACGTCCATATAATCGACGGTCGAGGCCATTTGCAGGCCCGGTTCGCCGTTGACGCGGCCCGCGACCAGATCGTTGACGAACTTGCCGTCAGAAATGGCGACATTGGCCTGAGCGATGACGTGCTTGGATTCCTCCATCGCCGACATATAGACGACCTCGCCCTGCGGCGTGCCGTCCACAACCCTGCGGTATGGCGATTCGATGAAGCCGTACTTGTTGACGCGGGCATGGGTGGCCAGCGAATTGATCAGACCGATATTCGGACCTTCCGGCGTTTCAATCGGGCAGATGCGGCCATAATGGGTCGGGTGAACGTCGCGCACCTCGAAGCCCGCGCGCTCGCGCGTCAGACCGCCCGGCCCAAGCGCCGACAGACGGCGCTTGTGGGTGATTTCCGACAGCGGATTGGTCTGGTCCATGAACTGCGACAACTGCGACGAACCGAAGAATTCGCGCACCGAGGCGGCGGCGGGCTTGGCGTTGATCAGGTCGTGCGGCATAACCGTGTCGATATCGACAGACGACATGCGCTCCTTGATCGCGCGCTCCATGCGCAGCAGACCGACTCGGTACTGGTTCTCCAGCAGTTCGCCCACCGAACGCACACGGCGGTTGCCGAGGTTGTCGATGTCGTCGATTTCGCCGCGACCGTCGCGCAGGCCGACCAGGATCTTGAGGATCTTCAGGATGTCGTCCTTGCGCAGGGTGCGCTCGGTGTCGGCGACGTCCTGCTCAAGACGCATATTCATCTTGACGCGACCGACGCTGGACAGATCGTAGCGCTCAAGCTCGAAGAACAGCGAGTTGAACATCGCTTCGGCGGCTTCGATCGTGGGCGGCTCGCCCGGACGCATGACGCGGTAGATGTCGAACAGGGCGTCTTCGCGCGAATTGTTCTTATCGACGCGCAGGGTCGAGCGCATGTACGGCCCGACCGTGACGTGGTCGATGTCGAGGACGTCGATCTTGGTGAAGCCCTTGTCTTCCAGCAGTTGCACCGTTGCGGCGTCGAGTTCGTCGCCCGCCTCGGCGTAGATTTCGCCGGTCTCGAAATTGACTTCGTCACGCGCCAGATATTTGGCGTTGAGCGCGTCCTGCGACAGCAGCAGGCTCTTGACCGTATCGCCCAGTTTCTTGGCGTTGCGAGCGGAGATCTTCACGCCGGCCTGAGCGACCACTTCGCCGGTGTCGGCGTCGATCAGGTCGAATTCCGGCTTCACGCCGCGCCAGCGTTCGGGTTTGTACGGCGTGATCCAGCCATCGCCCTTCTTTTCGTAAGGCACGACGTCGAAGAAGGTGGTCAGGATTTCCTCGCCGTCCATGCCCAGCGCATAGAGGAAGGTGGTGGCGGGCAGCTTGCGGCGGCGGTCGATGCGGACATAGACGATGTCCTTGGCGTCGAACTCGAAGTCAAGCCAAGAGCCGCGGTACGGAATGATGCGCGCGCCGAACAGGAGCTTGCCCGACGAATGGGTCTTGCCCTTGTCGTGATCGAAGAAGACGCCCGGCGAACGGTGCATCTGCGAGACGATGACGCGCTCGGTGCCGTTGACGATAAAGGTGCCCTTGTCAGTCATGAGCGGGATATCGCCCATATAGACGTCCTGCTCCTTGATGTCCTTGACCGAGCGCGCGCCGGTGTCTTCGTCCGTCTCGAACACGATCAGGCGCAGCTTCACTTTAAGCGGCGCGGCGTAGGTGATGTCGCGCTGAATGCACTCATCGACGTCGTATTTCGGGTCTTCAAACTCATACGACACATATTCCAGCGTGGCGCGGTCGTTGAAGTCCTTGACCGGGAAGACCGATTTGAACACGGCTTCCAGACCGTCATCGCGGCGCTCCGACGGGCGCACGAAGCGTTGCAGGAACTGCTCGTAGGACGAGCGCTGCACTTCGATGAGGTTGGGCATGCGAATGGCTTCAGGGATGCGGCCGAACGATTTGCGGATCCGCTTCTTCTGGGTGAACGACAGGGTCATCGTTGTTCCTTGCGTCAAAAACGCCTGAAATTGTGGTCGTGAGGCAGATTGAACTGCGCGCGAAGGGGTCGGATTTCCAACAGGAAACCAGCCTTGCGCCTGCTCTTTTTTGGTCCGCAAAGACCAAAGACGCTGATGTCTGGAGCCATCTGTTCGGCTCGCCCTTCGCCGATGGAAAGAGCATAAGATCGGCCTGCGGGCCCCGTTTCAAGGCGCAATACGCCCAGAGGGGAGCGCTCATTAGCGCACTTATCCCCGCATG
>DATMTF010000279.1:0-13483 GCA_035565015.1 Asticcacaulis sp.
TTGCGTAACCCTGCGCTGCCCCGAAAACGGTCGGCGTGTGACCGGTTTGCGGCATAGCCACGATCATAATGCTGCGCCCTGAACGCACGCAGCATAAAAACAGCCTCCTTTCATAAAAGCAGGGCGCAACGACGCCTGAACGAGGAAAACCCATGTCATCGGCATATTTCGAATACGCTTTGCGTATGGGCGACGACGCCCTGATCCTTGGCCAGCGCCTGAGCGCCTGGTGCGGCCATGCCCCCAGCCTGGAGGTCGATCTGGGCCTGTCCAGTCTGGCGCTCGATCTGGTCGGTCAGGCGACCTATTGGCTGGAATTGGCGGCGAAGCACGATCCGCAGGGCCGCAGCGCCGACGCGCTCGCGTTTGAGCGCGATCCCAAAGATTTTCACAACTGCCTGCTGGTCGAGCAGCCGAATGGCGACTTCGCCCAGACCCTGGCGCGGCAATTTCTGTTTTCAACCTGGCAGTCGCTGCTGATGGAGGCGTTGATGGGATCGTCCGACAAGGACATCGCCGATATCGCCGCCCGTTGCGCGCCGGACCTCAGCTACCATGTCCAGTTCGCCGCCGACTGGATGGTGCGGCTGGGCGACGGCGATTGCCTGAGCCATAAGCGGCTGGTCAAGAGCCTCGGCTATATGTGGCATTTCGTCGATGAGCTGTTCGTGATGGACGAAATCGATCACGCCCTGCTGCGCGCCGGGATCGCGGTCGACAAGACGGCCTTGCATGGTGAATTCAACGCCCGCGTCGAGACCGTGCTGCGTGAAGCGGGCCTGCGCGAACCGGAAGGCCGGCGCGCCGTGATCAATGGCCGCAAGGGCCATGACGGCAATCATGTCGCGCACATGCTGCATGAGATGAACATTCCGCCGCAGGATGGCTACGATCTTTCGTGGTGATCACCGCCCCACGGCCAGTCCGGCGGCGGCCAGATCCTGAGCCGCCTCGCCGACGCTCTTGAACACGGTGATTGCGTCCTTGCGGTCTGCCTGCCTGCCCTGCGCGCACAGTTCGGACAAATCGCCGCGAATGGCGTCCACCGTCAGCGCACCCGAAGCGATGGGGCCGCTCAGATCGCCCGCCTCGTTAAGCGCGGCGCAGGTATCGACCCAGACCTGTCCGCGGCTCATGACCAGATCGTCGCCTTCGCGCATATCGGGCAGATAGCCGCCGATCAGGGCGACGTGCTGACCGGGCCGCAGGCTGGCGCCGCGCACCCACGGCTCATGACTCAGGGTCGCGCAGGCGATGATGTCAGCCCAGTCCTGCGCCGTCGCCAGATCTTCGGTCGGCGTCGCGTCGAAGCCGCCCGCGCTCAGGGCGCGCGCCAGCTTTTGCGCATTGGCGTGAGTCGGACTGAAAACCCGCACCTGATCAATCGACCGCACGGCGCGGTAAGCGAAAGCCAGCTCCGACGCGATACGCCCGGAGCCGATCAGCAGCAGGCGACGCGCGCTGTCCGCCGCCAGCCGGTCCGCTGCGATGGCCGCCACCGCCGCCGTGCGCCGCGCCGTCAGCTCGCCGCCGTCCAGCAGGGCCAGGTGTTCGCCGGTCAGCGTATCGAACAAAAGATAGCTGGCGGTCACAGCGGGCAGACGGCGTTTCGCATTGCCGGGCGTGACATTGACGATCTTGACCCCGCCGATCTCATGCCCCCAGGCGGGCATCAGCAGCAGCGAAGCGTCCGGTTCGCCGTCCTGCGCCAGCGTATGCACATGGCGCGGCGGCGTCGAGGCCGGCTGGGCCAGCCGCCTGGGCAGTTCGCGCGCCATCAGATCGTAGGGCAGCAGACGGATGATGTCGGCGGCGGAATAGGACTTCATGTTGGGCTCCCATGAGCGCGCAGATCGTCAGCGGTTTCGCGCAGCAGCCAGTCGCGGAAGGCGATCAGCGGCGGATGATCGGCGCGCTCATCCGGCCAGGCCAGATAATAGGCTTCGGCATTTTTCATCACGCCCTTGTCGGGCAGGTCGATGGCGGGAACCAGTTGCCCGCTGACCAGTTCCTCTTCAATCAGGAAGGTCGGCAGCAGAGCCACGCCCATGCCAGCGCGCGTCACCTGCGCCACGGTGGCGAACTGGTCGAACAACATGCCCTGCACATGTTCGCTGAGCGCGCCATACCGCGCCAGCCAGCGCTCCCAGGCGTCGGGCCGCGTCGTCAGGTGCAGCAGGGGCGCGCGGCGCAGATCGCCGGGTTGCTGGAAATTATATTGCGCCTTCAGCGCCGGACTGCACGCGGGCATGACATATTCTTCACGCAGCAATTGCGTGCGGGCGCCCTGCCATTCGCCGCGCCCGTGATGGATGGCGGCGTCCATCGCTTCGGCGCGAAAATCGAACACGGTCAGCCGCGTCATCAGGTTCAGCGTAATGCCGGGATGGGCCTGCAAAAAGGCGGGCAGGCGCGGCGCCAGCCAGCGCGCGCCAAAGGTCGGCAGGATGGCCAGGTTCAGCGTCCCGCCCAGCGGATTGGCGCGCAGGTTCAGCGAGGCGGTCGAGATGCGTTTGAGCGCATCGCGGATTTCGCGCGCATAGGTCTCGCCGCCCGTGGTCAGGCGGATGGTCTGGCGTTCGCGATGGAACAGCTCGACCTCCAACTGTTCCTCCAGCGCCTTGATCTGGCGGCTGACCGCGCTCTGGGTCAGGTTCAGCTCCTTGGCGGCCAGGGTGATGCTGCCGGAGCGCGCGGCGGCCTCGAAGGCCTGAAGATGCGACAGAGAGGGCAGAAAGCGGCGCGGCGACAGCATAGGGTCATTCTCATTGCGCATAAGATGATGCGCAAACAGCGATGGAAGACAGCCATATTAACGCGTATAGGGGTTATGTCCATACGTATTCGGAATGATATGTCGCCAGATCCTCGCACACATGGCTTATGGGAGACCAGCGCGCCGCCTGCGCCGGAAACCGTCATGCTGCGCGGCGATGTCCGTAGCGACGTGGCCATTATCGGCGGCGGCTATACTGGAAACTCCGCCGCCCTGCATCTGGCCAAACGCGGCGTCAAGGCGACGGTGCTGGAGGCGAAATCTATCGGCTTCGGCGGCGCGGGCCGCAATGTCGGCCTGGTTAATGCGGGCATGTGGGTCATGCCGGATGAACTGCCGAACGTGCTTGGCGAGGTCTATGGCGAGCGTCTGTTGAACCTTCTCGGCGATGCGCCGTCCGCCGTGTTCGACATCGTCAAGACCTACGACATTGACTGCCAGCTTCAGACGGAGGGCACGCTGCATTGCGCGGTCGGCGCGGCGGGGCTTGCGGAATTGCAACAGCGCGAAGATCAGTGGCGCAGACGCGGCGCGCCGGTGCGGCTGCTTTCGCGCGAAGAGACAGCGCAAAAAATCGGCTCAGACGCCTATGAGGGCGCGCTTCTCGACCTGCGCGCCGGGACGATCCAGCCGCTGGCCTATGTGCGCGGTCTGGCGGCAGCGGCGCTGCATGAAGGCGCCACGATCCATACGGACAGCCCGGCCCTGAGCGTTGAAAAGACGACTGACGGCTGGCGCGTCGCGACGCCCGAAGGTTCAGTGACGGCCGATACGGTCATCATGGCCACCGACGCCTATACGCAGGGGCCGTGGGAGGTCATCCGCCGCGAACAGGTCCACCTGCCCTATTTCAACTTCGCCACCCGGCCTTTGAGCGACAATGTCCGCGCCACCATCCTGCCGGGTCGTGAAGGCTGCTGGGACACGAAGGAGGTGCTGTCCTCCTTCCGCATGGATCGTATGGGGCGACTGATCTTCGGCAGCGTCGGCGCCTTGTCGGGCGCGGGCGAGATCATCCACAAGGGCTGGGCGCGGCGCGCGTTGCGCCGCCTGTTCCCGCAGCTTGGCGATATAGCGTTTGAGGCCGAATGGTACGGCCAGATTGGCATGACCGACGACAATCTGCCGCGCTTTCACAAGTTTGCAGAGGGCGTGATCGGGATCAGCGGTTATAATGGTCGCGGCATTGCGCCCGGAACCGTGATGGGCCGCACCCTGGCGCTACTGATCGCGGGCGAAATCGCTGAGACCGACCTGCCCCTGCCCGTCACGGATGCGCGCGAGGCCAGCTTGCGTCCGTTCAAGGAAGCTTTTTACGAAATCGGCGCCCAGGCGGCGCATCTCATCGACTCACGGTTTTAGGAGCCGCACATGATCACCGAAACCACCCGCACGGCCACGGATGTGGCGCATTTGCTCAAGGCGCTCGGCGTCACGGAAGCCGCGTATATGGGCGGCGGCCTCGCTGTGCATTCGCCCAATACGGGCGACCTGATCGCGCAGGTCGTCGAAACGCCCGCCGCCGTGGCGAAGACCGCCATCGACAAGGCGCACGAGGCGTTTTTGCAATGGCGCCTCATCCCGGCCCCCAAGCGCGGAGAGCTGGTGCGCCTGTTCGGCGAGGAATTGCGCGCACACAAGGCGGAGCTTGGCAAACTGGTCTCGCTCGAAGTCGGCAAGGTGACCTCCGAGGGCCTTGGCGAGGTGCAGGAAATGATCGACATCTGCGACTTCGCGGTCGGCCTGTCGCGGCAACTGTACGGCCTGACCATCGCCACCGAACGCAGCCAGCACCGCATGATGGAAACCTGGCATCCGCTCGGCGTGGTCGGCATCATCTCGGCCTTCAACTTCCCCGTAGCGGTCTGGGCGTGGAATGCGGCTCTGGCCCTGGTCTGCGGCGACGCGATTGTGTGGAAGCCGTCGGAAAAGTCGCCGCTGACCGCTCTGGCCACCCATGCCATTTTCGAGCGCGCGCTGAAGCGCTACATCAATGACGGTTACGACGCCCCGGAGAGCCTGTCGGCCCTGCTGATCGGCGCGAAAGAAACCGGCGAAGTCCTGGTCGATCACGACAGGGTGGCGCTGGTTTCGGCAACCGGTTCGACCGCGATGGGCCGCGTTGTCGGGCCGAAGCTGGCGGCGCGTTTCGCCCGCTCGATCCTCGAACTGGGCGGCAATAACGCCGCCATCGTCGCCCCCACCGCCGATCTTGACCTGACCCTGCGCGGCGTCGCCTTCTCGGCCATGGGCACGGCGGGTCAGCGCTGCACCACCTTGCGCCGCCTGTTCGTGCATGACAGCCTCTATGACGGATTCATCGCGCGGCTTAAAAGCGCCTACGCCTCGGTCAAGGTCGGCGATCCGGCCGAAGACGGAACCCTGGTCGGGCCGCTGATCGACAAGGCGGCGTTTGACGGCCACCAAAAGGCGCTGGCCGATGCGAAGGCGGCAGGCAGCAAGGTCACCGGCGGCGAGCGCGTCATGGTTTCGGGCGACAACGCCTATTATGTGCGCCCGGCCATCGTCGAGATGGAGAAACACGAAGGCCCGGCTTTGCGCGAAACCTTTGCGCCGATCCTCTATGTGCTGCGCTACAGCGATCTCAAGGACGCCATCGCTATGCAAAACGCGGTCGGGGCGGGCCTGTCCTCCTCGATCTTCACCAATGACATGCGCGAGGCCGAGCTGTTCCTGTCGGCGGCGGGCTCGGATTGCGGCATCGCCAATGTCAATATCGGCACCTCCGGCGCGGAAATCGGCGGCGCTTTCGGCGGCGAAAAGGAAACCGGCGGCGGTCGCGAATCGGGCTCGGACGCCTGGAAGGCCTATATGCGCCGCGCCACCAACACCCTCAACTATGGCGGCGCCCTGCCGCTGGCCCAGGGCGTGAAATTCGATGTTTAAGTGGGACGATCCCCTGCTGCTGACCGAGCAGCTTAGCGATGACGAGCGCATGATCATGGAGGCCGCGCGCGACTATACGCAGGGCTCGCTCATGCCGCGCGTGTTGAGCGCCTACGCCAACGAACAGACCGACCGCGCCATCTTCAACGAGATGGGCGGGCTTGGCCTGCTCGGCGCGACCTTGCCGGAGCAATATGGCGGCGCGGGCGCGTCTTACGTCGCCTATGGGCTGATCGCGCGCGAGGTCGAGCGCGTCGATTCCGGCTATCGTTCCATGATGAGCGTGCAGTCGTCGCTGGTCATGTATCCGATCCACGCCTATGGGTCCGAGGCGCAGCGGGTGAAATATCTGCCGAAACTGGCCAGCGGCGAATGGGTCGGCTGTTTCGGCCTGACCGAGCCGGACGCGGGCTCCGATCCCGGTTCGATGACGACGCGCGCCGAGCGGGTGGGCAATGGTTCTTCCGGGGGCTATCGCCTGACCGGAACCAAGATGTGGATCTCCAATTCTCCCATCGCCGACGTGTTCGTGGTCTGGGCCAAGCTGGATGGCGAAATCCGGGGCTTCGTGCTGGATAAGGGCATGAAGGGGCTCTCGGCCCCGAAAATCCACGGCAAGCTGTCTTTACGCGCCTCGATCACCGGCGAGATCGTTATGGACGGGGTCGAGGTGTCCGAAGACCACCTGCTGCCGAACGTGAAGGGGCTGAAAGGGCCGTTCGGCTGTCTGAACCGCGCGCGCTACGGCATCGCCTGGGGCGTGATGGGCGCGGCCGAGGATTGCTGGCACAGGGCGCGACAATACGGCCTTGACCGCAAGCAGTTCGGCAAGCCTTTGGCGCAGATGCAACTGTTCCAGAAGAAGCTGGCCGACATGCAGACCGAGATCGCGCTGGGCCTGCAAGCGGCGCTGCGCGTCGGGCAGTTGTTCGACGCCGGACAGATGCAGCCGGAAATGATCAGCCTGATCAAGCGCAACAATTGCGGCAAGGCGCTGGAGATCGCGCGCCACGCCCGCGACATGCACGGCGGCAATGGCATCCATGAAGAATACCACGTCATGCGCCACGCGCAGAACCTGGAAACCGTCAACACCTATGAAGGCACGCACGATGTGCATGCGCTGATCCTGGGGCGGGCGCAGACCGGCTTGCAGGCGTTTTTTTGATGGAAAGTAAGAAACCCCACCACCATTGGCTTCGCCAATGGTCCCCCTCCCCAACAAGTTGGGGAGGCATAAAGGCTCTCATACCTCCCCAGTTCACTGGGGAGGGGAACCGCGCCCGGAGGGCGTGGTGGCGGGGATTCTTTCGTACTGAAGGGCTCTGCGCATGAAACCCCTTTCCGGTCTGAAAGTCCTCGAACTGGCGCGCATCCTCGCCGGGCCGTGGTGCGGGCAGTTGCTGGCCGATCTGGGCGCCGAGGTCATCAAGGTCGAGCGCCCCGGCGCCGGCGACGATACGCGCGTCTGGGGGCCGCCGTTTGTGAAAGACAGGTGCGGCCAGAGTTGGGGCGCGGCCTATTTTCATGCCTGCAATCGCGGTAAATCCTCGGTCGCCATCGCCATCGACACGCCGGAGGGGCAGGCCGCGATCCGCGATCTGGCCGCCGAGGCCGATGTGCTGATCGAGAATTTCAAGGTCGGCGGCCTTGCAAAATATGGCCTCGATTACGCCAGCCTGAAAGCCGTCAATCCGGGCCTGATCTACGCCTCGATCACCGGCTTCGGTCAGGACGGCCCCTACGCCCAGCGCGCCGGTTACGACTACATCATTCAAGGCATGAGCGGCCTGATGGACATTACCGGCGAGCCGGAGCGCGAACCGCAAAAGGTCGGGGTCGCCGTGGTCGATCTGTTCACCGGCGTCTATACGGCGGCGGCGGTGCTGGCGGCGCTGCATGGGCGCGAGCGGACGCACGAAGGCTGCCATATCGACATGTCGCTATTCGACACGGCCACCGCCATGCTGGCCAATCAGGCCGGCAACTATCTGGCGTCGGGCGCATCGCCGTCGCGGCTGGGCAATGCCCATCCGAATATCGCGCCTTATCAGGTCTTTCCGGTCAGGGACGGTCATGTCATCGTCGCGGTCGGCAATGACGCGCAGTTTCAGAAATTCTGCAACGCCATCGGCGCGGACGATGTGGCCTGCAAGGCCGACTATGCAAGCAATGCCAATCGCGTCGCCACGCGCGCGCAATTGCAGGCGCAACTGGAGCCCTATCTCGAACGCTACGGTCGCAAGGAACTGCTGGCCATGCTGGAGCAGGCGGGCGTTCCGGCGGGGCCGATCAATCGTATCGAGGACGTGTTCAACGATCCGCAAATCGTGCATCGCGGCCTGAAGCTGGACCTGACCGCGCCGGATGGCTCTGAGGTCGCAGGGGTCGCCTCGCCCATCGTCATCAATGGCCAGCGCATGGCGGCGGAAGGGCCCTCGCCTATGTTGGGCACAGGAACAGCGGCGTGGAATGCCCCCTCCACCCCTTCGGGGTCCCCCTCCCCCGCTATCGCAGGGGAGGATAAGATATGAGAACAGGCGGACAAATCCTCGTCGATCAGTTGCGGGCGCAGGGTGTCGAGCGCGTGACCTGCGTGCCGGGCGAGAGCTATCTGGCGGCGCTGGATGCGATGTATGATAACGACATCGACGTGCTGATCTGCCGCCACGAAGGCGGCGCTGCCATGATGGCGGAGGCTTACGGCAAGCTGACCAACCGTCCCGGCGTCTGTTTTGTGACGCGCGGTCCCGGCGCAATGAACGCCGCGCATGGCGTGCATATTGCGCAGCATGATTCGACGCCGATGATCCTGTTTATCGGTCAGGTCGAGCGCGCCATGCGCGGGCGCGGCGCGTTTCAGGAAATGGACTATGAGGCCGTGTTCGGCTCGACCGCCAAGTGGGTGGTCGAGATCGACGACGCCCGCCGCATCCCGGAGATCGTGGCGCGCGCCTTTCGCGAAGCCATGCAGGGCCGCCCCGGCCCGGTGGTCGTGTCCCTGCCCGAAGACGTGCTGACCGATCTGGCCGAGGTCATAGATGCGCCTTATGTCGCGCCCGCCAGGCCGGAATTGTCGATGGACGTGTTCCAGCAGGTCGAGGCGCATCTGAAGGGCGCCAAACGGCCTTTGATCATCCTCGGCGGTTCGTGCTGGAGCGATGACGGCGTAGCCGCGATTCAGGACTTCGCCGCGCGCTGGAAGCTGCCGGTGGCGACCGAGTTCCGCCGCGCAGGGCTGTTCGACGCGCTGCATCCGTCCTATGCGGGCGATCTCGGCTTCGGGCAAAACCCGAAGCTCAGCCAACGCGTCAGGGACGCCGACCTGCTGATCCTGATCGGCGCGCGCATGGCTGAGGTTCCATCGAGCAGCTATACGCTGATCGATAGTCCGACGCCGCAACAGACCCTGATCCACGTCTTCCCGGACGCTGGCGAAATCGGCAAGGTCTATCAGCCCTCTCCGGGCGTGGTCTGCGCGCCGGACGAATTTGCGCGTTCACTGACCTGGCTGAAGGCGCCGCTCGACCTGCCTTGGACCGAGGCGACCGAAAACGCTCACATGGAATACCTCGCCTGGACAGGGCAACCCGCCGTCCTGCCGGGCGAGTTTCAGTATGGCGAGGCGATGGTGAGCCTGCGCAACCTGCTGCCCGCCGACACGATCATCTGCAACGGTGCGGGCAATTACGCCATCTGGGTGCATCGTTACTGGCGTCATCGTCTGCCGCGCACGCAACTGGCGCCGACTTCGGGCAGTGTCGGCTATTCGGTTCCGGCGGGCATCATGGCCAAGCGGCAATGCCCGGATAAAACCGTGGTGGTGTTCGCGGGCGACGGCTGTTTCCTGATGCACGGCAATGAATTCGCCACCGCCGTGCAGTACGACATTCCGGTCCTTATCGTCGTCATCGACAACGGCATGTACGGCACCATCCGCATGCACCAGGAGCGCAACTATCCGCACCGCGTCGTCGGCACCGATCTGAAGAATCCCGATTTCGCGGCCTATGCGCGCGCCTTTGGCGGCCACGGCGAGACGGTGCGGACGACGGCGGAGTTCCTGCCCGCCTTTGAGCGCGCGCGGGCGTCAAATAAGCCCGCCATCCTGCATTGCTTCCTCGATCCGCAGGCGATCACGCCCGCGACGACACTGGACGCGATCTCCAATCAGAAATAGCTGATGGTTTCCGAATGGGTGACCTGCGGCGGGCTGAGGAAAAACGGCCCGGCCAGCGCGCGCCATGACTGGAAGTTGTCGGAATTGCGGAAGGCGACCATATGGTGCTCGACGCTTTCCCACGTCACGCGCAGCAGATAATCGCCCGGCGTTTCGATGATGCGCTCCAGCGCCATGCCGTGACAGCCCTCGGCGGACTGGAAGAAGGGCGCGGCCTTGGCGACGGCGGCCTCGAAATCGGCAGCCTTGGCCGGGTCGATCGTCAGGCGGGCGAGTTCAAAAATCATGATGCGGCTCCTGTTTGCGCCCCGTCTGCGCGCATGCCGCGCTTGCGTCAAGAACAGTTCTGGACTCCGACGTGCAAATTGTCAGCTTTGAGTCGCATGGCAGGAGGCTAGCGCCGCCCGTATATGAATACGGGCCAGCGACGCCGACGCACCGGACGGCCAAAGACCACGATTTTCCTAGATGGGCATGGACATGATCTGCTGATACGCGCTGATCACCTGATCGCGGATGGCGATGACGCTTTGCAGGCTGGTTTCGGCATTGGCGACGGCGGTGACGGCGTCGATCACCTCGGCCTTGCCCGCCTGCTGCTGGATCATCATATGCTCGGCGTTTTGCGTGCTTTGGATCGTGCTTTGCAGCGCGGTCTGCACCATATGACCGAAATCGGGCTTGGCCGGACCGTCGGAGTCGTCTTTACCGGTCAGGTTTTGCGCCTGTTTCAGCGCGGCGCCATAGGCGCGGGCGGCGACCAGGGGGGTCATGGCTCAGCTCCTATTTTTGCAGAATGTCGAGAATGCGGCTGTTCATATCGCGCGCCGTCTCGATGACGTTCATATTGGCTTCATAGGCGCGTTGCGCCTCGCGCATGTCCATGGTTTCGATCAGCGGATCGACATTGGGCTTCTTGACATAACCCTTGGCGTCGGCGGCGGGGTTGGACGGGTCGTATTCCTGCGTAAAATCCGACGTATCCTGCGCGACGCGCGCCAGCTCGACCCCGGTGGCGCCATCCACGCTGGAGGAACTGAACACCGGAATCTGGCGGCGGTAAGGGTTTGACCCCGGCGTACGTCCGGTCGAGTCGGCGTTGGCGATGTTTTCGGCGATGATGCGCATGCGCGCCTGCTGCGCCTTGAGCGCGCTGGCGGCGACCGCCATGGTCTGATCGGAATTCAGGGGTTTCAGCACGATTTATCACTTCCCCGGTTGCTTGGCGGCCATCTTGATCATGGCCAGAGACTTTTCATAAAAGCCGACCGCCGCCTGGAACTGCATGCGGCTGTCCGACATTTTGAGCATCTGCTCCTCCAGCACGACGCTGTTGCCGTCGAGCGTGGTCTCCGAATCGGGACTGACGATATCCTGCGCATGAGACGGACCGGCATTGGGCAGGTCCATATGCATGGCGTTGGTTTCGTTCAAGGCCATGCCGCCGCCCTCAGACGCCTGCCCCTGCACCATGGCGGCGAAATCCTGCGCCTTAAGATCCTTCGGCTTAAAGCCCGGCGTCGAGGCGTTGGCGACGTTTTCCGCCACCACCTTTTGACGGTCGCTCAACCAGCCCATGCGGTTTTGCAGCGCCGACAGGAAGGAAATGCCCTGGCTGGTCATCTGGCCGCTCATCTGCTCGCCTTGCCTTTCTGTCGGGTTGCGACTCGCTCTAAGCCGGGAATCGGCGCATCGCATGCTTAGGCAAAGAATGCCCACCTTTTGGTTAACGAAGCCTTTAAGTAAACGCCGCGTTAACCATCAGCACCGTATGGATGAAGGGCAGGCGCAAGGGCGGATATGGACTGGACTCAGACTCTCAAGGCGGTGTTCGCGCTGGCGATTGTGCTGGGCCTGATCCTGGGGCTGGCCGCCATATTGCGTCGCTATGGCCCGCAATTCATGGCGCAGATGACCGCGCAGCGCGGCAAAAAGCGCCTGTCGGTGGTCGAGACCCTGGTGCTGGACCCGGCGAGACGGCTGGTGCTGGTGCGCGTCGATGATGAGGAGCGCCTTTTGCTGCTGGGCGAAGGCCGCGAACTGGGCGCGCCCGGCAAGACAACCGCAACAAACCCTGTCAGGACGGACCCCGCCGATGAGTTGTTCTGATATGCCCGCAGCGTCCGCATCGAAACGTCGGCTCAGTCCGAAGATGATGAACCTGATCATCCTCGGCGTCTTCATCCTCGCCTTCGCCCTGATGATCCTGCCGTATCATGCTCTGGCGCAATCGGTGAATGTCGATCTCGGCAAGGGCGGCACGCTGAGCGCGCGCGTGATTCAGTTGATCGCGCTGATGACCGTGCTGTCGCTGGCGCCGTCGATCGTCATCATGACCACCTCGTTTGTGCGCATCATTGTGGTGCTGTCGCTGCTGCGCACGGCGATGGGATTGCAGCAAAGTCCGCCCAACGCCGTGCTGATTTCGCTGGCCCTGTTCCTGTCCGCCGTGGTCATGGCGCCGACCTGGGAGGCGGCCTATACGGATGGCATAAAACCGTTGATGGATCAGCAGATCGAGATGTCGCAGGCCTTCGACGCCGCATCCCAGCCGCTCAAGGGCTTCATGCTGGCTCAGGTGGACGCCAGCGACCTCAAACTGTTCGTCGGCCTGTCCAAGCTCGACATGCCCAAGGACAAGATGGACCTGCCGGTGCGCGTCGTAACGCCCGCCTTTATGATCTCCGAGCTGAAAAAGGCGTTCGAGATCGGCTTCATGCTGTTCGTGCCGTTTCTGGTCATCGACCTTGTCGTGGCCAGCGTGTTGATGAGCATGGGCATGATGATGCTGCCGCCCGCCGTGGTCAGCCTGCCGTTCAAGCTGATCTTCTTCGTGCTGGTCGATGGCTGGCATCTGGTCGCCGGATCGCTGGTGCAGAGTTTCCACCCGGCCCTGACCGGCGGAAGCGGATAAGCATAAGGGCGGCCGCATCCCCCGGTGCGACCGCCCTTTCCCGCCCTGGCGCGGACGAATACCCCCCTGACATTTCGTCCGCAGGCGGCGACTCAAGCGCCCCCCGGCGCGAGTCAAAGACGACGCCGCCTACTTCACATTAATGAAGGGTACGGCGCCGCCGGTCGTGGTCGGCAGATGGCCGTCCCACTTTTCGATGGCGCGTAGCTGCACGACCTCCGGGTTCGAGGCGATCGACAGGGCCAGCAGGCGGTTGGACTCAGCCTGACCGCGCGCCTGTTCGATCTGGGCGTCGGCCTGCGCCTTGGCGACCGCCACCTGAGCCTGAGCGGCTGCGGCGTCGGCGTCGGCCTTGGTCTTGGCCTGGATCGAATCGAGGATCACCTGCGGGTAGCGGATGGTGCCGATCCAGTCGAGCTGGCTGACCTCGACGCCCTGCGGCGCCCATTTGTGGTTGACGCGGTTGAGCGCCTGCTGGATCACCTGCTGACGACCGCCCTTGTACAGATATTCGACGCTGACCAGTTCGGTCTCCGCCGCGATGGCCGAGCGCACGTCGTTGCGCAGCGGGCCTTCGAAAATCTGATCGAAGCTCAGGCGATAGCGCTTATAGAGCGCGGGCGCCTTGGACGGGTCGATGCGCATGACCAGTTGCACATCCGCCGTCATCGGCAGGGCGTTGTTGTCCGAGAAGGTGATCTCCTCG
>DATMTF010000280.1:0-7118 GCA_035565015.1 Asticcacaulis sp.
GTTCGTCCTGGGATCGTGGAGGAGGTCTTTATTGAGACTATCTCCCCGTAACGACTTTAAAAATTAGGGGTGATGTGATGGATTTTCAAACCGTAGAGGCTGTCAAGACGCGCGCGCCCAAGCGCCGCTCCGATGCGCTCAAGCTGTTGCTTCTGGCCGGTCTGAGCGTTCAGGCCTGGGGCATGTTGATGGGGGTCAGCCTCATCGTTCTCAATCTGACGCAACGCTGATCCGTACGCGCCTGTAACCTTTCGGTTGCAGGTTTTTTTATGCCGTGCGGTGGCGCCGGGGCTGGCGGGCGGCGGGTTCAGCGCCGCCCGAACAGGCGTTCGATATCCTTGAGCTTCAGCTCGACATAGGTCGGGCGGCCATGATTGCACTGGCCGGAATGCGGCGTAGCCTCCATCTGGCGCAGCAGGGCGTTCATTTCGTCGGCATTGAGCCGTCGGCCTGAGCGGACGCTGTGCCGACAGGCGTGATCGCCGCAGATTTCCGCCATCCGTTCTTTCAGCGCCAGCAGTTCGCCGTGTTCGCTAAGATCGTCGGCCAGGTCGCGCACCAGCCCGGCAATGTCGCAATCGCCGAGCAGGGCAGGGATTTCGCGCACCAGCACGCTGGACGGGCCGAAGGCTTCTAGCGTCAGGCCCATCTCGGACAGATCCGTGGCCCGCGCCATCAGGCGGGCGACCTCATCGCGCTCCAGATCGACAATATCGGGGATCAGCAGGGCCTGGCTCTGCACATGCCCCGCCGCCATCGCCGTCTTCATCTCCTCATAGACGAGCCGCTCGTGCGCGGCGTGCTGATCGACGATGACCAGGCCATCAATGGTTTGCGCGATGATATAGGTTTCGTGCAGTTGCGCGCGCGCCGCGCCGAGCGGGAAGGCCTCAGTCTGCGCCGGTTCGGACGCATCCGCCATTTCCGGCTCAGCCTCGGCCACGCCATAGAAAGGCTCCGGATAGTCGGCGATCGGCGCCTCGACGCGCGCGGTCGGCGTAAAGGGCGAGGATTCCGGCGTCAGGTACGGCCTGACGGCGGCGATCTGCGCTGGGGACGGCCGGTTCAGGTTCAGCAGCGGTTGCACGCTTGTTTGCGGGCGGAAGCTGGACAGGGTGGTCTGCGCCACGGTGGTGGCGGCGCGATGGCCCGCCGAGGCCAAGGCGTGTTTGAGCGCGCCGATGATCAGGCCGCGCACCAGATTGGGGTCGCGGAAGCGCACCTCGGCCTTGGCGGGATGGACGTTAACGTCGAGATCCTGCGGGTCGATCTCCACAAACAAAGCCGCCAGCGGATGCCGGTCGCGCGCCAGAAAATCGGCGTAAGCGGCGCGCAAGGCCCCGGCCAGCAGCTTGTCGCGCACCGGACGATTGTTGACGAACAGATATTGGTGCATGGCGTTGCCGCGTGAAAAGGTCGGCAGACCGGCATAGCCCGACAGGCGCACGCCTTCGCGCTGCTGGTCGATCAGCAGGGCGTTGTCGCCGAAATCAGCGCCGAGCAGGGCGGCGAGGCGACGCAGGCGCCCCTCGAATCCGGCGGTTTCGGCATAGAGTTTCAGCGTCTTTTTGCCGTCCAGCTCCAGCTCGAAGCCGACGTTTTCGTGCGCCATCGCCTGTCGCCGCACTTCTTCGGCGATGGCCATATTCTCGGCGCGCTCGGACTTCATGAATTTCAGCCGGGCGGGGGTGGCGTAGAACAGGTCGCAAAGTTCGACGCGAGTGCCGTGCTCCAGCCCGAAGGCGGCGGGACGCAGGGGCGAGACGCGTCCGGCGTCCACCTCGATGGCGAGAGCCTCTCCGCCCTTGACGCGCGAGGCGATGGCGAGGCGCGCCACCGAACCCATGGACGGCAGGGCCTCGCCGCGAAACCCAAGCGTCTGAATATGCAACAGATCCCACGATCCGTCGGCCTGCGGTTTCAGCTTGGAAGTCGCGTGGCGCTCGATGGCCAGTTGCAGATCGTCCGGCCCCATGCCGGAGCCATTGTCCTCGATCAGAATGCGCGACAAACCGCCCTGCGACGCCGAAATCGCGATGCGCGTCGCGCCCGCGTCGATGGCGTTTTCGACCAGTTCTTTGATGGCTGAGGCCGGGCGTTCGACCACTTCACCGGCGGCGATGCGGTTGATGGTGTCCTGAGGGAGACGCTGGATAATCGACATCACGTCTAAATAGCCGGAGTCGGAGGCTGAGAGAAGGATTGACTGTGGTCAAAAAACTATTCGGGCTTTTTGAACACGAGGGCGAACCGGTCGGTATGGCCGCGGATCGCCGGGTCGAACACCTTGAGCGTGTGATCATCCGCCGGATTGGCCAGGGCGTCCGAATCGGCGAGCAGTTCAAAACCCGCCGCCTTGAAATCGTCGAGCACGATCTGTTTGTCGATGCGGTGCAGGGTGGAGGTCTGCGTCGTTCCGGCGCCGCGCGCCGTAGCGTGATCGACCACGATGACCAGCCCGCCGGGCTTCAGCGTGGCGTTCAGCGCCTTATCCATCGCGACGCCATTGGCGCCCGGCTCGTTATAGGTGTCATGATAGATGGTCCCGATGAAGATGGCGTCATAGGGCGTCGCCGGGACCGGAACCTTGTCGAAATCGCTTTGCACCAGATGGATATTGGGCCGCGCCTGCGCCATGGCTGCGCGCGCGGGCCCTTGCTTGAAGGCGTCGTCCCACTGGGCCGGATTCTGCGAATCGACCGAACCGCCGCACACCGCCGCCGACAGGAGCATGCTGGAATAGCCGCCGCCTGCGCCGAGATCGAGGACATGGTCGCCGGGCTTGATCCAGCTTAACAGAAAACGATCCTCGCTCTCGCGCACAGGGTCGAGCGCGGTCTGGTTGTCGGGCCGGTCGGGCCGGGCCAGAGCCGCCGCCAACCGCGTATCGATAGAGGCGCCGGGCGCGCAGGCGTCCTGCGCGTGGGCGAGGAGAGGCGATGCGAGCAGGGTGAGGGCGAGGGTGGACGAGAGCAGGATTTTCATAGCATGCCTCCGGCAAGGAAAAAGGGCGTTCGGATGGAACGCCCTTCTACAGAATTCACCAAATGAATTTCGCGTAAGATTTAAAGACCCGGCAGCTTGAACTTACGTTCCGCCGGTTTTTGTTCGATGATGATCGGCTGATTGCCGACCAGCGCCTTCAGGCGGGCCTCTTCGGCCTGCGCGTCTACGGGCGTCGAAGCGTCGCTGCCGACCGAGGCGGCGTCGGTCGCCTGATTGGCCTTGGGCTTATGCCAGAACATCACCTTGTCGGCGAAGGACGGCTCCTTATAGGCCAGATCGCCGAACTGATCGTCGACGACATAGCGCGCCAGCGGATCGGCCTTGTCGGCTCCCGCCTTCTCGACCAGCAGCTTTTCGCCTTCGGAGCGGTTGACCGCGTCGCGCTGACCCAGCAGGGCCTGACGCGCCTGACTTTCCGGCTGCAATTCCTGCGGGCGCGGCTCGCCCGGATTGGGCGGACGCAGCGCATAGTCAGGCGGCACCACCAGCGGCGCCTTGGTCACGACGCGAAATTCGTCCGGCACGACCTTGTTGAGGCCCAGGGCGTTCTTGGTCGAGCTGCAGCCCGCCAGTCCGAGGACGCCTATCCCCGCCAGCAACATTACGCCCGTCGCGACCTTCACCGATTTCATCATCTGCTCCAAATTGCCTGCCGGAAGCCCGCCAGCAGGGGAAGTGATACTGTGTTTAACGCCGCCTGCCAAGCGTCCTTAACCGGCGTCAGGTTGCGACGCCTGATCCTTGTCGGCGCGCATGAAATGCCAGATCAGCAAGGCGACGCCAATCGTGATGCCGCTGTCGGCGATATTGAAGACCCACGGGAAAACGTGCGTCCTGGAAAAATCCAGAAAATCGACGACGAAGCCCAGCCGCGCCCTGTCCAGTCCGTTGCCGATGGCGCCGCCAATGATCAGGGCCAGAGCCGTAACCAGCAGGGGCTGGCTTTTGCTGCGTACATAGCCGATCAGAAACAGGGCGACGGCGAACTGGAACGTCACCAGCAGCCAGCGCCCCGCGCCCTCGGAACCGAACAAGCCGAAGCTGATGCCGATATTCTGCACATAGGTGAAGGAAAAGAAGGGCAAAATCGTGACGCTGTCGCCCGGTTGCTGAAATCCGAGGCCGTGCAGCACCCAGAGCTTCGACGCCTGATCCAGAACAAGGACCAGCGCGGCCAGAGCCAGCGCGCGCAGGCCCGCCGTCGTGGTGCGCGCGCGCATATAGGCGGCGATCATGTCGGACGGCTTAGAGGACATGGCGTTGATCCCATGCCGCGACCGCTTCGGCGTCGCGTAAACTCAGGTCCGGATAGCGCGGGTCCGAGCCGACTTCGGGCAGAATGCGCCATGAACGCTGGCATTTACGGCCTTCGGCGCGCGCGAATTCGACGGCGACGTCCTTGACGTCGGACAGGCGGAAGGCGTCATCAGGACCGGCGTGGGCGATCAGGCTCGCCTGTGAGGTGCGGAAGACTTCGGCGGCGTCAATATCGATAAAGGCCGCCAGCAGGTTCTCGTCGGTAATATAGACCTTCGGCGCGGCTTCGAGCGCCGAGCCGATCACCTTATTCCGGCGCTTTTCCTCCAGCGCGGCGGTCACAACCGACAGCACCTGCTCGATGCGGCCCCAGCGAATCGCCTCCAACCCGTTACGCCACTCCGCCGGAACGTCCGGCAGGGTGCGGAACAGGTTGGCGGGCTGATCGGGCCAGCGCGAGGCGTGCGCCTCTTCGCAGGTAAAGGTCATGATCGGCGCCAGCCACAGGGTCAGGCGCTCGAACAGGATGTTCAGCACGGTGCGGCAGGCGCGGCGGCGGATGGCCGACGGCATGTCGCAATAGAGGCTGTCCTTGCGCACGTCGAAATAGAGCGCCGACAGGGTCTGTGAGCAGAAGTCCGACACCGGGCGAATCACATCGGCGAAATCGTAGCGGCCATAGGCGTCGCGCACATGCGCATCGAGGCGATGAACCTCGTGCAGGATATAGCGCTCCAGCGACGGCATATGCTCGTAAGCGACGGCTTCCTTGTCCGAATAGCCTTTCAGCGCGCCGAGCAGATAGCGCATCGTATTGCGCAGCTTGCGATAGGCGTCCACCGTGGTTTGCAGGATTTGCTTGCCGATGCGCAGGTCTTCGGAATAGTCGGACAGGGCGACCCACAGGCGCAGGATTTCCACGCCCGACTCCTTGGCTACGTCCTGCGGCGCGACGACATTGCCCTTGGACTTGGACATTTTCTCGCCCTGCTCGTCGAGCACGAAGCCGTGGGTCAGCACGGCGTCATAGGGCGCGCGCCCGCGCGTGCCGCACGATTCCAGCAGGGACGACTGGAACCAGCCGCGATGCTGGTCCGAGCCTTCGAGATAAAGGTCGGCGGGCCATTTCGAATCGGCGCGGCCTTCCAGCGTAAAGGCGTGGGTGCAGCCCGAATCGAACCAGACATCGAGAATGTCGGTGACCTTCTCGAAATCGTCGGGATTGTAGCTGTTGCCGAGGAAGTCCGAATCCGGGCGCGTGAACCAGGCGTCGGCGCCGCCCTCGCGGATATAGTCGATGATACGCTTGTTGACCGCTTCGTCCCTGAGCGGCTCGCCGGTCTTTTTATCGACGTACATGGCCAGCGGCGTGCCCCAGTTGCGCTGGCGGCTGATCAGCCAGTCCGGGCGGGTTTCCACCATCGAGCGGATGCGGTTCTTGCCTGCCGCCGGATAGAAGGCGGTGGCGTCGATGGCGTTGAGGGCGGTTTCGCGCAAATGGTTGTCGCCATCCATGCGGATGAACCATTGCGGCGTGTTGCGGAAGATCACCGGGGCCTTGGAGCGCCACGAATGCGGGTAGGAGTGTTCGACCCGGCCGCGCGCCAACAGGTTTCCGGCCTCGATCAGCTTCTCCATCACCACCTTGTTGGCGTCGCCGAACTTGCCCGCCTTCTTGCCCTCGGTCTCCATGACCTTGAGGCCGCCGAACAGCGGGACATGCGGGTAATAGGCGCCGTCGGGATCGACCGTATCCGGGATCGAATCGAGCGAACGGCCCGATTTCAGCCAGACCAGATAGTCGTCCGCGCCATGACCGGGCGCGGTATGGACAAAGCCCGTACCGGCGTCATCGGTGACGTGATCACCCGCCAGCATCGGGACGTCAAAGCCGTAGCCTTCGTCCAGCGCAGCGAGGGGGTGGGCGAGGGCGAAGCCGCCAAGAGCTTCGCCCGATACGTCCGCCGTCTTGTTCCATGCTGTCGCATTGGCCGCCGTCAGGACGCCCTCGGCCAGCTTCTCAGCCAGGATCAGCTTATCTCCCGCCTTGACCCAAGGCGCGAAGCCAAGGTCTTCTTCGGACTTGACGCCGGTGACTTCGTATAGCGCATAGTTGATGGCCGGGTTGAAGCTGACCGCGCGGTTAGCCGGAATCGTCCACGGCGTCGTGGTCCAGATCACGACCGAGGCGTCTTGTCCCTTCACCGGGAACTTCACCCAGATCGTCGGTGACACATGCGGATGGTACTCGACCTCGGCGTCGGCCAGAGCGGTGCGCTCGACCGGCGACCACATGACCGGCTTGGAGCCGCGATAAAGCTGGCCCGACATCAGGAATTTGTGGAACTCCGCCGTCACCTTCGCTTCGGTGTCGAAATCCATTGTGGCGTAGCGACGCTCCCAGTCGCCCAGCACGCCGAGGCGCTTGAACTGCTCGCGCTGCGCATCGATCCAGCCGCTTGCATAGTCGCGGCAGGCCTTGCGGAACTCGGCGGCGGGCACCTCGTCTTTCTTGCGACCTTTCGCGCGGAACTGCTCCTCGATCTTCCATTCGATCGGCAGACCGTGGCAGTCCCAGCCCGGCACATAATCGACATCATAGCCCATCAGGAACTTCGAGCGCACCACGAAGTCCTTGAGGATCTTGTTCAGCGCATGGCCGATATGGATGTCGCCATTGGCGTAGGGCGGGCCGTCGTGCAGCACGAACAGGGGCGCGTTCGCCGCCTGACGGCTTTTGCGCACGCTATGATAAAGGTCGGCTTCGTCCCACTTTTTCAGCATCTCCGGCTCGTCCTTGGGCAGGCCGGCGCGCATCGGGAAATCGTTTTCGGGCAGGAAGACGGTGTCGCGGT
>DATMTF010000281.1:0-20592 GCA_035565015.1 Asticcacaulis sp.
CCGGCGGGCGCGGCGTCGGCGGGCGGCGGCGCGGCGCTGATGGCCGACGCGGGCGGCGGCTTTCCGGCGATCTCCGGCGGCGGGCAACTGGCGACAGTCGGCGCCGCTGAGGAGCGCATCGACATCGCCCGCATCGAGGGCCAGGTGCGCGCCTCGTCGGTCAAGAAGGTGTCGGAATTCGTCGAGCGCCACCCGGAGGAGTCGGTGTCGATCCTGCGTTCCTGGCTGCATGACGGGTAAGGTGAGGCATGTCGCGCAAGAATCTCATCGAAGACCCCAAAAAACTGTCCGGCGTCGAAAAGGCGGCGGTGGTGCTGCTGGCGCTGGGCGAAGACCACGTCGCCCTGTGGCAGGCGCTCGACGAAGAAGAGATCAAGGAGATCTCACAGGCCATGTCGAGCCTCGGCACCGTGTCGTCGGGCGCCGTCGAGGAATTGCTGATCGAATTCGTGTCGGGCATGTCGTCGTCCGGCACCATCATGGGCTCCTACGAGCAGACCCAGCGCCTTCTGACCTCCTTCCTGCCGCAGGAAAAGGTCGAGGCGCTGATGGAGGAGATTCGCGGCCCCGCCGGGCGGACCATGTGGGACAAGCTGGGCAACGTCAACGAGGCGGTGCTGGCCAACTATCTGAAGAACGAATATCCGCAGACCGTCGCCGTCGTCCTGTCCAAGATACGCCCCGACCACGCCGCGCGCGTCCTGTCCGCCCTGCCGGAAGATTTCGCGCTCGAATGCGTGCAGCGCATGCTGCGCATGGAGCCGGTGCAGCGCGAAATTCTCGACAAGATCGAACAGACCCTGCGCGTCGAATTCATGTCCAATCTGGCGCGCACCTCAAAGCGCGACTCGCATGAGCTGATGGCCGAGATTTTCAACAATTTCGACCGCCAGACCGAGAGCCGATTCGTCGCCTCGCTGGAGGAGCGCAACCGCGAATCCGCCGAACGCATCCGCGCCCTGATGTTCGTGTTCGAAGATCTGAGCAAGCTCGATCCGGGCGGGGTGCAGACCCTGCTGCGCGCGGTCGACAAGGAGCAACTGGCGCTGGCGCTCAAGGGGGCGTCGGACAGTTTGCGCGACATGTTCATGTCCAACATGTCCGAGCGCGCCGCCAAGATCATGCGCGACGACATGGAGGCCATGGGGCCGGTGCGCCTCAAGGACGTCGACGCCGCGCAGATGAACATGGTGCAGATCGCCAAGGATCTCGCCGCCAAGGGCGAGATCATGCTGGCCGGGCAGGGAGGCGACGATGAGCTTATTTATTAATGCGTTCAGGGGCTTCGCCCCTTGGCGCCACGCAGGCTGCGCTCCCGCTTGGTCGCTAGTCGCTTCGCTCCGGGAGTTATTGTCGGTCCGTTATGTGGGAGGAGGCGCTGCATGACGGCTGTTCCGCATAAGCGTTTTGAGTTCGGCACGGTGTTTGGCGACGCCGGGCATATCGTGTCGCAGCCGAAGCGCGAGAAGAAGACCTATACGCCGGAGGAGGTCGAGGCGATCCGGGCTTCGGCCTATGCCGAGGGCGAAGCTTCGGCGACCGCGCGGGCGCAGATGGCGCAGGCCGCCGCCGTGCAGCAGATGGCCGACGCCGCACAGGCGGGTTTGGGCGGACTGACCCAGGCCGTACATGCGCATAAGGAGCAGGCGGTGCGGCTGGCTCTGGCCTGTGCGCAGAAGATCGCCGCCGAGGCGCTGGAGCAGTTTCCGCACGCGCCCTTGCAGGCCGCGCTCGACGCGCTGGCGCAGGAGATACAACCGGCGGCGCGGCTGGTCCTCAACGCGCGCAAGCCGGACGAGGCGCTGAAGGCCGCCGCCGAGGATGCGGCCATGATGGCGGGCTTTGCCGGTCAGATTCAGTTTCGCGACCATCCGGCCCTGCCGAAGGGCGCGTTCGAGATCGCCTGGCCCGACGGTCGGGCCGATTATAATCCAAGTCTCGTCTTCGAAGCGCTGGAACGGACCCTGTCCGAGGCGCTGGAGGCGGAAGCCTATCACGATGCCCGCGCCAAGGGCGCGGCTTAACTAAGAAGGAGGTTTGGTCATGGCCGATCTCGGTCTGGAAGATTTCGACGACGCCCCGCAAACCGGCCTGACGGTTGAGGACGAGGGCGATAAGGCCGCCGCCGATCTGGCGCCGGTCTTCGACGTGCCGGTCAATATCTCGGCGGTGCTGGGCAAATCCTTCATGTCGGTGTCGCAACTGCTCAAGCTGGGGCAGGGCAGCGTGCTGGAGCTGGACCGCAAGGTCGGCGAGGCCATCGACATCTATGTCAACAACCGGCTGGTCGCGCGCGGCGAGGTGGTGGTCGTGGACGACCGCCTGGGCGTGACCATGACGGAAATCATCAAGAGCGAGGACGCGGGACAATGAGACTGCTGGTCGTAGGAAAGCTGAGCGGGCAATTGTCGGCGGCGGTCAAGATGGCGATGGACGCCGGCGCCAAGGTCGCCCATGTCGAAACCGGCGCGCAGGCGACCGACGCGCTGCGTAAAGGCCAGGGCGCGGACCTTCTGATGGTCGATTACGAACTCGACATCAGGGGCCTGATCGAGGCCAATGAGCGCGAGCACATCTTTGTCACCGTCGTGGCTTGCGGCGTCAATCCCGATCCGCGCAAGGCGGCGCACGCCATTACTTCGGGCGCCAAAGAGTTCATTCCCCTGCCGCCCGACGCCGAGCTGATCGCGGCGGTGCTGGCGGCGGTGTCGGACGATGCGCGTCCGATCATCACCAACGACCCGGCCATGCAGGCGGTGCTGAAACTGGCCGATCAGGTGGCGGCGTCCGACGCCTCGATCCTGATTACCGGCGAAAGCGGCGTCGGCAAGGAGGTGATGGCGCGCTATCTGCACGAAAAGTCGAAACGCGCCAATAAGCCGTTCATCTCGGTCAACTGCGCGGCCATTCCCGACAACCTGCTCGAATCGGAGCTGTTCGGCCACGAAAAGGGCGCCTTCACCGGCGCGATGGCGCGGCGCATCGGCAAGTTCGAGGAGGCCGATGGCGGCACGCTGCTGCTCGACGAAATCTCGGAAATGGATGCGCGCCTTCAGGCCAAGCTGCTGCGCGCCTTGCAGGAGCGCGTGATCGACCGCGTCGGCGGCGCCAAGCCCGTGCCGGTCAATATCCGCGTGCTGGCGACCTCGAACCGCAATCTGGCCCAGGCGGTCAAGGAGGGGACGTTCCGCGAAGACCTGCTCTATCGCCTCAACGTCATCAACCTGGCTCTGCCGCCCTTGCGCGAACGCCCGGCGGACATTCTGGCCCTGTCGGATTATTTCGCTAAGAAATATTCCGAAGCCAACGGGATCGCGCTCAAGCCGGTGAGTCAGGAGGCCAAGCGCCGATTGCAGGCGCATCCGTGGCCGGGCAATGTGCGCGAGCTGGAAAACGCCATGCACCGCGCCGTATTGTTGTCGATGGGGCCGGAGATCGACGCCGACGCCATCCGCCTGCCCGACGGTGCGCCGCTCAATCCGGTGGCGCCGATCGGCATGGACTATGTCAACCGCGCGGCGCAGGCGGCGGAAAGCGCGGCGCGCACCTTTGTCGGCTCGACCGTGGCCGAGGTCGAGCAGAAGCTGATCCTCGACACCCTGGCGCATTGTCTGGGCAACCGCACCCACGCCGCCAATATTCTCGGCATCTCGATCCGCACCCTGCGCAACAAGCTGAATGAATACACCGCCGCCGGTCTGACCGTCCCGCCGCCGCAATCGGGCGCCAGCGCGGCTTAGAGCGCTTTTCGATCTGATGGAATCAGATCGGCGCTCTAAGTTTTTGTTTTTGCGCTCTTCCTTATCCAAAAAGTGGAACTATTTTTTGGGGAAACGCTCCTAGGTTTGAAAAAGATCGGTCCTCACCGCGCCCCCCGGCGCGGATGAGGACCATTTTGACCGCGTCGGCGCTGCGTGGCCGGACGTCCCCCCATGAGATCGCCCGACCGCGCCGCGCGGCCTGTCCGGACATCGCTCCGAGGCTAAGGAAGCGGCGTCCGAATCTTCTATCCAATCTGGCGGTGGATGCGCTCAATGGCCTCTATGGTGCCGACCGCGCCCGTCAGCAGCCCCGTCCCCACAATCATCAGCGCGACCGCCAGCAGCACGATCACCCCCAGCCACTGGGCGGGCGGCAGGCTTTCGAGCCTTTGACGCAGGCTTCGCGATCCGCCGTATCGTCCGTCAGCCAGGCCGTCGCTGCGATCAGGGTGAAGGCCACCTTCTCCGGCGAGGTGCTGATGCTCAAGGCCCGCAGGGTCGCCAGCGTATCGTCGATCCGGTCCTGCTTGTCCGGCGCCGTCAACATGCGCCACGCCGATTCCAGATCCTGCCAGCGGATCAGAAAGTGCGGCGGCGGGCCGTTGGTCGTCGCGCCTGTCGGGGTGAAGTGCGGGGTCATGCTGCGATCCTGCCGCATCCTTCACCGACGGGTCTATCGTCCCTGACGGCCATCGTCCTTCGCGGACGAGGGGGGCGGCGCCTTCGTGGGCCATCAACAGACGCGCGGCCTCGCGGCTGGTCGCCACGCCGAGGCGTTTACGCGCGGCGTCGGTATGCGTCTTGACCGTGCGTTCGCTGATGTCGAGCGCGCGCGCGATCTCCTTGGCCTGCATATGTTGCGAGATCAGGCGCAGAATTTCCCTTTGCCGCGCGGTCAGCGCTTCGACGCCTTGTTTGTCCGTCATCATGGTCCCCGAAATTTTGAGCTATGATAGCGATAAATCTTCACAGAAACCAAGCTTTTACAGCCTCGCCCGGCGAACAAAATTAACCTTTCGTTCACCAGCCGCCGGGTAAATTTTGCCGACCTGTACCGCGCTTTTCGGAGTCCGTTGTGGCCAACGCACCCGCCGTCGCCCCGGCGTTTAAATTCTCCGAGATTCAGGGCTGGCTGAAGCGCGGCGAAGTCGTTATGGCGACTGGCGTCATCGGCATCATCGTCATCCTGATCATGCCGATGCCGAGCCTGGTGCTCGACATCCTTCTGTCTTTGTCGATCACCTCGTCGATCCTGATCCTGATGACCGGGCTGTTCATCAAGAAACCGCTGGAATTCTCGTCCTTTCCGACCGTGCTTTTGGTCACGACCCTGTTCCGCCTGGCGCTCAACATCACCTCGATGCGCATCATCCTGACCCATGGTCAGGACGGCGAGCATGCGGCGGGGTCGGTGATCAACGCCTTCGGGCAGTTGATGACCCAGGGCAATTTCATCATCGGCGGCATTCTGTTCTCGATCCTGGTGCTGGTGAACTTCGTCGTCATCACCAAGGGTTCGGGCCGTATCGCCGAAGTGTCGGCGCGCTTCACGCTCGATTCGATGCCGGGCAAGCAGATGGCCATCGACGCCGACCTGTCGTCCGGCCTGATCGACGGCGAGGAGGCGCGTCAGAGGCGCAAAGAGGTCGAGCTGGAATCGAGCTTTTTCGGCGCCATGGACGGCGCCTCGAAATTCGTGCGCGGCGACGCGGTGGCGGGCATCGTCATCACCCTGGTCAACATCGTCGGCGGCATGCTGATCGGTATTTTGCAGCATGGCATGGACCCCGGACAGGCGGCGCACACCTATATCCTGCTGACCATAGGCGACGGTCTCGTCACCCAGATTCCCGCGCTGATCATCTCGATCGCCGCCGGTTTTCTGGTGTCGAAGGCGGGCGTGGACGGTTCAGCGGACAAGGCGCTGGTCACGCAACTGGCGACCAATCCGGTGGCGCTGGGCGTGGTGTCGGCGGCGTCGGGCGTGATCGGCCTGATCCCCGGCATGCCGGTGCTGTTCTTCGGCGCCATTGCTCTTGGGACCGGCGCGCTGGCCTGGCGTCTGGGGCGCAAGCCTGCGCCGCCGACCGATGCGGAAACCGCCGCCATGGCCGCCGCCAATGCGCCGCCTGAGGAGGAGCCGATCTCGACCGCCCTGGCCATTGACGATGTGAAGATCGAGCTGGGTCTTGGCCTTCTTGGTCTGATCAACGATCTGGACGGGCGCAAGCTGACCGACCAGATCAAGGCGTTGCGCCGCACACTGGCGCAGGAATACGGCTTCGTCATGCCGTCGGTGCGCATTCTCGACAATATGCGGCTGAACACTCAGGGCTATTGTGTGCGCATCAAGGAGATGGAGGCGGGCGCAGGCGAGGTCCGCATAGGCTCGCTGATGGCCATGGACCCGTCGGGACGCCAGATCGAGCTGCCGGGCGAGCATACGCGCGAACCGGCCTTTGGCCTGCCCGCGACCTGGATCGACAATGCGCTGCGCGAGGAGGCGACCTTTCTCGGCTACACCATCGTCGATCCGGCGACCGTGATCACCACGCACCTGACCGAAATCCTCAAGGACAATATGGCCGACCTGCTGTCCTATGGCGAACTGACCAAACTGCTTCGCGACCTGCCCGCCGATGAGAAAAAGCTGGCCGACGACCTGATCCCGACGACCGTGTCGGTCGCGACCGTGCAGCGCGTCTTGCAGGCCCTGCTCAAGGAGCGCGTGTCGATCCGCGACCTGTCGGCCATTCTGGAAGCTTTGGGCGAGGCGGCGGCGCACACCAAGTCGGTGACCCAGATGGTCGAGCATGTGCGCTCGCGGCTGGCGCGGCAACTGTGCTGGCAGAACCGGTCCGAGGACGGAACCCTGCCCATCGTCACCTTGTCGCACGACTGGGAGAACGCTTTTGCGTCATCTTTAATCGGTCAGGGCGAAGACCGCCAACTGACCATGGCGCCCAGCCAGTTGCAGGAGTTTATCCGCAGCGTGCGCGACACGTTCGAGCGCGTCTCGATGTCGGGCGAGGTGGCCGTGCTGCTGACCTCGCCGCTGATCCGCCCGTTCGTGCGCTCAATCGTCGAACGCTTCCGCGCCGCCACCGTGGTGATGAGCCAGAACGAAATCCACCCGAAGGTGAAGCTGAAGACGGTGGGGCAGGTGTGACCCCGCGCCGCCGCTCTTGACATTTGCCGCGGCTGATCGTTTTAGCTTGTCATGTAGCGGGCAATTTCGCCTGTCAGGGGTTTGCTCATGAAGCGTGTGATGCGGCAGGTGTTCGGTTCGACGCGGCCGAAGGACATTTGGCTGGATCTGTGGACCTTCGACCGGCTCAACGCACAGGCGTTGGTGCATATCGTCTATTGGGCAGGCTTGAGCCTGCTGCTGATCGCCGCGTTTGGCGTGGCGGGCGTGGCGGTCGGCAATGCGTTGGCCGACGGGTCTTTGTGGGGCTATGTGCTGGCCCTGCCGATGGTGGTGATCGGCTGGCTGGGGGTGATTATCGGCATCGTCCTGTGGCGCGTCTTGTGCGAATTCATCCTGTCGGTCATGGGCATAGCCGAAGACTTGCGCGTGCTGCGCCAGTATCAGGAAAAGCTGGCGCCGATGGAGCCGCAGGCGCCTGTGCAGACCGCGGCCCAGCCGTCCGCTCCGGTCGCCGTCGAGCCCTCGACAGCCGACGCCTTTGCGCCGGAGCCTGCGCTCGCCGCGTCCGAAGACGGCAATATTCTCGAAGACCCGTTCTTCCGCCCGCGCTTTGAAAAGCCCGAAGCTTAAAGATTAGCGGCAAAGGCGCGCGCCAGCGGCTTGGGGCGGCCCTGCGCATCGAACAGAACGGGTTCGTCGGGCAGCTTCAGGCCCTTTTCGCGATTGATCCACGAATCGGAATCGCGCAACGCCCAGACGGTGACGCCGTACTGCTGTTCGGCGCCCAGTTCGGCATAGGTTTTCAGCAGGATCTCGACCAGCCGGATCTGATCGAGGCGCGGTTGCGCCAGACCTTGCGCGCCCTGTTCCTGCAAGGAAATATCCAGCTCCGACACGTGCAGCATCAGGCCCAGCGAGGCCAGATCGCGCAGGGCGTCGCGCAGCATGACCGGCGGCAGGTCGGCCTGAATGTGCGTCTGCGTGCCGATCCCGTGCAGCGGCGCGCCGGATTTCAGCACGCGCTCAACCATCCTTAGAAACGTCCGGCGTTTGGCCGGGGTCAGTTCGAGATTGTAGTCGTTGATGAACAGCTTCGCCGCCGGATCGGCCTGATGCGCGGCGGTCAGGGCCAGAGGGATATAGTCGTCGCCCAGCACCTTGCGCCACAGGCAGGGTCGCAGGTCGTGGCCGTCGTTCCACACCGGTTCGTTGACGACGTCCCATCCTGTAATCCGGCCCTTATAACGCCCGACCACGGCCTGAATATAGTCGGCATAGGCCGCCAGAAAGGCGTCGGGCTTATCGGCCAGTTTTGCAAAGCTGGGCCCGCCCTCCTGATCGTACCAGATCAGATTATGGCCGTGCAGCGCCATGCTGTGCGCTTGCGCGAACCCGACCAGAGCATCGGCGCGGTCAAAGCGCAAAGACCCGTCGGGCATTAGCACATATTCCATCTTCATCTCCCATTCCGGGGTGACGCGGGAATATTGCGCGGCGGCCAGATCGACCCAATCGGGCCTGTTGATTTCCGAGACAGTGGCGGCGACGCCGACTGGATACGGAGCCAGAGATTTTAATGGCGCCAGTGCGGGCAGGCCTTCAGCTTCGCAGCCGCCGACCAAAGCCAGCGCGGACAGGGCGGCGCTTCCGGCCAGCCAGTTGCGCCGGGTGAACATTGCAGATTTAAGCCTGACGCGACAGGCGCAGCGCGACCTCGTCCATCGCCGCGTTTTCGACCTTCTTTTCGGCGGCGATGCGGCGCAATTGGCTGAGTTCGGCGACGTGTTCGAATTTTTTGAGGTCTTCAAAGGCGTAGGATAACTGGTCGCGCACGCCTTCTTCTTCCTGAACCACCAGCTCCAGCTCGCCCTGATGGCCTTCGCGGCGGAACTTATGACCGGCCTTGTAGGCGGAGAGGTTGCGGGCCAGCATCGGATCGTTGGCGGCGTTGACGCATTCCAGTTCGTACTGCGCGTCGAGCGTGGCGATCTTCATCTCGACATGGGTGCGGCGGGTGACGACCTCGGCCAGTCGTTTTTGCAGCGTCTCCACCTCATAGGTCGACAGGCGGATCAGCGACTTGGCCCACTTGGTCATGGCTCTCAAACTCCGAAAACTGGCGGCTTATCAGGCCTTGGCCAGAATCTCCGCCAAAAGGGTAAAGGAGTCGTCAAGACTCGTGTACTCTTCCTTACCCTGACGCAGGAATTGTTCGATCTCCGGATTGAGGACGATGGCGCGGTCAACATCCGGGTCGGAGCCCTGACGATAGGCGCCGATGCGGATCAGCTCCTCCATATTGGCGTAGGCCGACATGACCTTGCGCGCCTGCCGCACCACTTCGCGTTCCGGCGGCGTCTGGCATTCAGGCATGGTGCGGCTGATGGATTTCAGCACGTCGATGGCCGGAAAGCGCCCGCGTTCGGCGATATTGCGGCTCATGACGATATGGCCGTCCAGAATGCCGCGCACCGCATCGGCGATCGGCTCATTATGATCGTCGCCATCGACCAGCACGGTGAACAGGCCGGTGATCGGGCCGCCACGCGCGCCGTCCTCATGGATCGGGCCGGGACCGGCGCGCTCCAAAAGCTTGGGCAGTTCGGCGAAGCAGGTCGGGGTATAGCCCTTGGTGGTCGGCGGCTCGCCCGTGGCCAGGCCGATCTCGCGCTGCGCCATCGCGAAGCGCGTCACCGAATCCATCAGGCACAGCACCTCCATGCCCTGATCGCGTAAGTATTCCGACAGGGCCAGGGTCATATAGGCGGCCTGACGCCGTTTCAGGGCGGGTTCATCGGAGGTCGCCACCACGACGATGGCGCGGCGCAGACCTTCGGGTCCGAGCGTCTCTTCGATGAATTCGCGCACCTCGCGCCCGCGTTCGCCGATCAGCCCGACCACGACCGCGTCGCAGGTCGCCTCCCGCGCCAGCATGGACAAAAGCACCGACTTGCCGACGCCGGAGCCGGCGAAGACGCCAAGGCGCTGGCCGCGGCAGCAGGTGGTGAACACATCCATGGCGCGCACACCGAGATTCAGGCGTTCGCCGACGCGCTGCCTCGTGTGCGCCGAGGGCGGCGCGGCCTTGAGCAGATAGCCCTCCTTGCCCTGCGGCAGGGGGCCATGTCCGTCGATCGGATTGCCGAAGGAATCGACGATTCGGCCCAGCCACGCCGCGGTCGGATAGACCTTGGCGCCTTCGGAGGAGATGCGGATTTCCGCGCCGGGCGAGACGCCCTCGACCGGGCCAAATGGCATCATCAAGGCGCGGTCCTCGCGGAAACCGACCACCTCGACCGGCAGCGGATCTTCGTGGCGGCGCACGATTTCGCAGCGCGCCCCGACCTGCATGTGCGACAGCCCGCCGCGCGCCTCGATCAACAGGCCGCTGACCGCCGCCACGCGCCCGAAGACGCGCAGGGAGTCTATGTTTTTAACGAGATCGACGAGGTCTTGCATCAGGCCGCCACTATCGCCGACTCGCGGTTAAGAAAGGTTAACGTCGGGGTCACAACCGCTTCTCAAACCAGTGATCGGCGTAAGGGTTGTCGTTATAGCGCGCGATCTCGACATAGCCGAGTTTGCGATACAGCGCCTGCGCTTCGCTCAGGGCGCGATTGGTGTCGAGGCGCACATGGCTCAGGCCCATGTCACGGGCGTGGGTTTCCAACTCCGCCATCAGGCGGCGGCTCAGGCCCAGACCGCGCGCATCGGGCGCGACCCACAGGCGTTTGATCTCTCCGGTGGCTGGGTCCAGTCTTTTCAGCCCGCCGCAACCGACCGCGTCTTCGTCGCGCCTGGCCAGCAGAAAGACGCCGTGCGGCGCGGCGAAGGCGGCGTCGTCAGCGGGCGTCGGCGCGCCGGGATCGAACCCGCCGTCGAAGCGCTGCGCCAGTTCGGCGATATAGGCGCGCACACAGGCGCGCGCTGCGGGCGTGTCGGGCGGGACGGCGGTGATGGTTGTGTGCATCATGCCATCATGTAAGCGCTGCGCGAGCGCATGCAACAGGGCCAGTCGGGAGGGCGGTCGCGGGCCCGGTCGCGGGCCCGGTCGCGGGATCGTGATGAGGTGCGGCCACAGGTCCGGTTCAGGCGTCCGCATAGCTGTGTTATGTTATCCTCCCAATTGCGCTAAGGAGGCAGCCTATGTTCTTCATGAAGAAAGAATCCGCCCAGCAGGGTCTCGATATCAATATCGGGCGGGTGCTTGAGATGTTTCAGACGGGTGTTCTGGACCCGGCGCAGACCAGCGAGGCGCTGATGAAGTTCTTCACCGGCGAGGCGCAGAAGGATCTGCCCGGTCTGAACAGCGCGCTGGCCGCCGCGCTGGAGGCGCTGGACAAGGGGCAGGTGACGCCCAGCCGCGCGCGCGCCGCCCTGGTCGACGCCGCCGGCGCGTCGGAACGGCATGAAGCCAATTACGCCGACATCCTGCATCAGTTGCTGGAGCCGGCGCCCGCCAAATAGGCAGGCTTACGTCTTAACGAAATAAAAGGCCTCCACGCGACGCGGGAGGCCTTTTATTTTTGTGCTTTCGCAGGGCGTGTGCGCCTTTAGTGTGTGATTCAAATGACTCACCGCCAAAAAATGGCCGGAAAAGCGTGGGAACATTCCTGTGAATAAAGAGAATCGTTGACTCAAGGGTCTTGCCGCCGATTCGCAAATCACCTTACCCCGATAGAACAGGCATTAAGCTTAACCATCTTTAAGTAATTTCCTGTTTAGCATGAAGGTTAACGGGCGAGAGCGTGTTGCCTTCGCCGCCGTGTTACCTCAAGCCGGGAGGGGCTTATATGCGCGTACTGCTGATTGAAGACGACAGCGCGACCGCTCAGAGCATCGAACTGATGCTCAAATCGGAAGGCTTTAACGTCTATACGACCGATCTGGGCGAAGAAGGCGTCGATCTGGGCAAGATCTACGACTATGACCTGATCCTGCTGGACCTGTCCCTGCCGGATATGTCGGGCCTTGAAGTGCTGCGCCAGTTGCGCGTCGGCAAGGTCAATACGCCGGTGATGATTCTGTCCGGCACGTCGGAAATCGACACCAAGGTCAAGACGCTGGGCGGCGGCGCCGACGACTATATGACCAAGCCCTTCCACAAGGACGAACTGATCGCGCGCATTCACGCCGTGGTCCGCCGCTCCAAGGGCCATGCGCAATCGGTGATCCGCACCGGCGACATCGTCGTCAATCTCGACGCCAAGACGGTCGAAGTCGCGGGCAACCGTGTCCACCTGACCGGCAAGGAATACGAGATGCTGGAGCTTCTGTCCTTACGCAAGGGCACGACCCTGACCAAGGAAATGTTCCTCAACCACCTCTATGGCGGCATGGATGAGCCGGAACTGAAGATCATCGACGTCTTCATCTGCAAGCTGCGCAAGAAGCTGGCGGTGGCGGCGGGCGGCAACCACTATATCGAAACCGTCTGGGGCCGCGGCTACGTGCTGCGCGATCCGCACGATCAGGGTTCGATCGTCGCGGCGTAAACGCCGGATCGAATTTTCCCGGAAATTCAGAACAAAGCCCGCCGTCCTCCCGCGGCGGGCTTTGTCATGCGTGTGCGATGGGCGTGTCAAGCAGGCGCTGATCGCGGAAATTTTATGGCGGCGCGATGGCCGTTCGCCTTTATATTTCCATAGTTTTGCGATAACCCTTGCCTTGAATTTCAAGCCTTTGCCCTCAGGATGACCGATGACCAACGATGACGCCGTGGTGAATCTGTTTGCGCTTGCCCATCCCGGTCGCCTGAACGTGTTTCGCACCATTGCCGCCGCAGGCGGCGACGGTCTGGCGGCGGGCAAGATCGCCAGAAGCGTCGGCATTCCGGCCAATACCGCCTCGACCCACCTCAGCATTCTGGCGGGCGCCGGTCTTCTGACCGCTTATCGCGACGGGCGTTCGATCATCTATCGCGCCAATTTCGATCATTACGCCGATCTGATGCGCTTTTTGCTGGTCGACTGCACCGAAAATCACCCGGAAACCGTCGGTCTGCGCGACGCGCTGCTGGCCCCGGCCTGAATCGTGAGCGGCTACGTCATCTATCACAACCCGAACTGCTCGACCTCGCCAAGGCATTGGAGGTTCTGCGCGCGGCGGTCTTGGTGCGCCTGCTGGAAAATCTGAATGATGTTGTTTAAAATATAAGTCTATTTTCAAGACTAAGAAGTGGAAAGAAATCTTAATCCTGATGCTTTTTTTATAATCTGTGACATAGTTCCGTGGCTGTGTTTATAAATCCGGCCCAATTTTGAACATCTGCGCCTTTAATGTGACAGGTCTGTCGTTTCTTCTGCTGGGACGGCTGACAACATTGAAGGGATAGATTTATGACATTCAAAGCCGCTTACAAGGTCACTGCTGTACTGGCCGCGCTTGCGACTTTTGGCGCGCTGAACGCCCAGGCGCAAACGACGCCGCAAACAACGGGCCCGACGCCGCCCGCTACGACGGCGCAGCCGGACGCCGCCGCTGCGCAGACCCCGCCGACGGCGGATGCTTCTAATCCTGCCAAGGACTTTATCCGTCAGACCTTCCTGGCCAACGAATTCGGCATCGCCGCCGCGCAGGTGGCTATCGCCAAGGCGCAATCGCCGGAAACCAAGGCCGCTGCGCAGACCGTGCTCAATGACGGCATGAAGGTGCGTCAGGACATGATCGCCGCCATTCAGGGCTCGACCTCGGACATGCACTTCGATCAGACCTGGAACGCCGATTACAAGGCCAAGCTGGCCGATCTGCAGACCGCCGCCGACGCCGATTTCGACCAGAAATATGCGGCCATCGCCGGTCAGGTGCTGACCAGCGCCGCCTCCACGGCCAGCGCCTACGCCGCCAGCGGCGACGACGCGGCGGTTAAGACCTTTGCGACCACCGCTCAGCCGATCTTCCAGACGGATGCGGGCAAGCTGGCCGCGACCGCTTCGAGCTGATCGGTCAGAAGCGATGAGATCAGGGCCCCGGCAGGCGCCGGGGCCTTTTACTTTAACGGTTGAGCATCGCCATGCCGCCTTCGGTATAGCGCGCGCCGGCGAAGCCGGTTGCCGCGATGACGGCCTCGATGGCCGCCAGGTCAGCGCTTGTCAGCTCTATATCGGCGCTGGAGATGTTTTCTTTCAACCGCTCCAGACGCCGCGTTCCCGGTATCGGGACAATCCATGGCTTCTGCGCCAATAGCCAGGCCAGGGCCAGTTGCGCGGGCGTCACGCCTTTGGCGGCGGCCAGATCCGTCAGCGCATCGACGACGCGGGCATTGGTCTTGGCCGCGTCGCCAACGAAGCGCGGGCTGGTGTTGCGATAATCGGACGGATCGAGCCTGGCGTCCTTGAGCGCGCCGGTCAGGAAGCCGCGCCCCAGCGGCGAATAGGGCACGAAGCCGATGCTCAGTTCCTCCAGCGTCGGCAGGATCTGGGTTTCGGGATCGCGCGTCCATAAAGAATATTCGCTCTGCACCGCCGTGACCGGCTGGACGGCGTGAGCGCGGCGTATCGTGGCGGCGGAGGCTTCGGACAGGCCGAAATGCTTGACCTTGCCCGCCCTGATCAGGTCGGCGACGGTCCCGGCCACATCCTCGATCGGCACGTTCGGATCGACGCGGTGCTGATAAAGCAGGTCGATGACATCGACGCCGAGTCGTTTTAGCGAGGCGTCGGTCACCTCTCGGATATGGTCGGGATGGGAATTGACCTGGGTGAGGCCGCCGGGTTTCTGATCGGTGACGAAGCCGAACTTGGTGGCGATGACCACCTTGTCGCGCACCGGACGCAGGGCTTCGCCGACCAGTTCCTCATTGGTGAACGGACCATAGATTTCGGCGGTGTCGAAAAAGGTGACGCCGAGATCGACCGCCTCGCGCAGCAGGTTCAGGCAGGCGTCGCGGTCGGACGGCCCGTAGGCCCAGCTCATGCCCATGCAGCCGAGGCCGATGGCCGAGACTTCGAGGTTCTGACCGAGTTTGCGTGTTTTCATAGAAAAGGCTCCTCTCACCGGATCATGCCGAGATGGTGAGGCGGAGCCTTGTTGGAAAGGGGCGCCGGAGGGTTTTTCCGGTTTGCCATCGCGACGGATCAGGCGCGTTTTGCCGCTTTGGCCTGGGCCTTGGCGGCGTCGATATGGCGGCCCATGGCTTTGACGAAGGGCAGGCGGCGCAGGAACAGCCGGAAGGCGATGGCGGCGACGACAAAGCCCGCCCAGACCTCCGGTTTATTATATTCGGGGTGCAGGTCATAGACGAAGATCTTGAAGCCGATGCTGAGCGCCAGATAGGGGATCAGGATGGCGGTCTAGCGCACGCATTCGTCGGCCAGAAAGCCGCCGGCGCCGCCTGGATGATATTTCCACGCCGAGGCGCTGAGCAACCAGCGGATCAGCACGATCAGCGAAATGATGATCAGCGAGACGACGGTCGAGATCGCCACCATTATCAGCGGGTGGCTGTGTTGCCAGGCCATTGAAGCGGCCTGTTGTTGCGCGGGAGTCATGTGAGAGCCTCATCGGTTGTTTTCCTGTGAATGTCCGCCGCGTGTGGGTTTGGATGCGGTGTGAGGAATTGACTTGGAGGTCGTGTCGCGCATATTTGCTCAATAACGATCAAATTTGCACAAAGGAGTCATCTGATGAGTGACGCGCAGGAAAAATTTGTCAGCATGGCCTCGGCCCATATCGACCTGGCCAATGCGCACGGCAAGGCGGCAGGCCCGGATCTGGTCGCCATCGCCCTCAACCACGCCGCCGCGCGCTATGCCGCTTTCGCCGTGACGCAGACCGAGCCGGAGCGGCTGGTCCGCGACCGCGAGGCCATTATCATGCGTCTGGTCGATCAGTATCGCGACATGCTGAACCAGCACTATGACGAATACGCCGGGGCGGCTTAGTCCGTCGGAAGCCCCATGAATGACAGCGCTGTCGTCAAGTGCTTTGTAATCGGTTACAAATGCCGCTGCGGGCGCTTGACTTCCGACGCCCAAGCCGCCTAAGTCGGTCATCATAATAAGAACAACAGGTTGGGACGCCCCATGCAAACCTTTCGCAGCCTCGGTGAAGCCGAAGCGCGCCTCGCCATCGACGCCTGTCTGGCCGACCTGAACCGGCGGAACAAGGCCGCCACGGTCGCGGTCGCGGACCGTCACGGCGAACTGATCGCCCTGTGGCGCATGGACGGCGCCAACCTGCCCTCCATCGTGATTGCGGGTAATAAGGCCTATACCGCCGCGCGCGTGCGAGGCGACTCCGGCGATATGGGCCGCGATGTTAAATCGACGGGCGACGACGCCCATTATCACGGCGATGCGCGCTATGTCGGCTGGGACGGCGGCGCGGTCGTCATTCATAAGGACGACGTTCTTGGCGCCGTGGCCGTCAGCGGCCTTGCTGGCGAGGAGGATATCGCTATCGCTCGCGTCGGCGTAGACGCAATCCTGCAAGCTTTAGGGTGATTGATATGGCTTTTCCTGTTCCCTATGCCGCCGCGCCGACGCGCTACGACTCCATGCCCTATCGCCGTTGCGGGCGATCAGGGCTGAAACTGCCCGCCATCAGCTTAGGTTTATGGCAGAATTTCGGTGGCGAGGACGTATTCGAGACGGGCCGCGCCATCCTGCGCTGCGCCTTCGATTCCGGCGTCACCCATTTCGACCTCGCCAACAATTACGGTCCGCCCTATGGCTCGGCGGAGGAAAACTTCGGCAAGGTGATGGCGACGGATTTCCGCAGCCACCGCGACGAGCTGGTGATCTCGACCAAGGCGGGCTGGGACATGTGGCCCGGACCTTACGGAGACATCGGCGGCTCGCGCAAATATCTGATCGCTTCCTGCGACCAGAGCCTGAAGCGCATGGGTCTCGACTATGTCGATATCTTCTATTCGCACCGCGTCGATCCGGAAACGCCGCTGGAAGAGACGATGGGCGCTTTGACGACTCTGCACCGTCAGGGCAAGGCGCTCTATGTCGGCATCTCGTCCTATTCGCCGGAACTGACGCAAAAGGCCGCCGCGATCCTCAAATCCGAGGGCGTGCCGCTGCTGATCCACCAACCGTCCTATTCGATGCTCAACCGCTGGATCGAGGAGGGGCTGCTCGATGCCTTGCAGGATCTGGGCGTCGGCTGCATCGCCTTTTCGCCGCTGGCGCAGGGGCTCTTAAGCCGCAAATATCTGAACGGCGTGCCGGAGGATGCGCGTGCGGCCAGGGGCGGCTCTTTCCGCACCGGCATGCTGACCGAAGACAATATTCGCCGTATCCGCGAACTGAACGCCATTGCTGAAAGCCGTGGTCAGAGTCTGGCCCAGATGGCGATCGCCTGGGTGCTGCGCGATCCGCGCGTGACCTCGGCCCTGATCGGCGCGCGCACGGTTGCGCAGTTGCAGGACTCGCTGAAAAGCCTCGACAATCTGGCCTTTTCGGCGGAGGAATTGCGCCAGATCGACGTCTTCGCCACCGAGGGCGGAATTGACCTGTGGAAAGTCTCCTCGACCCTATGAACCCCGTCTTCGCCGCCCTGCCGACCAGTATTTTCGAGACCATGTCGCTGGCGGCGAAGGCTACGGGCGCCATCAATCTGGGGCAGGGCTTCCCGGAGACGGACGGCTTCCCTGAGGTGCGCGAGGCTGCCGCGCGGGCGCTTATAGAGCAGTCCAACCAGTATGCGCCGATGCGCGGTCTGCCGTCGCTGCGGCAGGTGGTCAGCGAGTTTTACCAGCGTACGCAAGGGATTGCGCTCGATCCCGACCGTGAAATCGTCGTCACTTCCGGCGCGACCGAAGCGATCTGCGCCGCGCTGCTGGCCCTGATCTCGTCGGGCGACGAGGTGATCGTTTTCGAGCCGATGTACGACGCCTATGTGCCGCTGATCGAACGGGCGGGCGGGATCGCGCGCATCGTGCAGCTAAAGCCGCCGCTCTGGCGCTTCAGCGACGACGATCTGAAGGCGGCGTTCAATGACCGTACACGCGTCGTGCTGCTGACCACGCCGAACAATCCGACCACGACCTGCCTGAGCCGTGATCAGCTCGACGCGCTGGCCGGGTACTGCGAGCGGTTCGACGCCTGGGTCATCGCTGACGAGGTGTGGGAGCAGGTGGTGTTCGGCCAGAAACACCTGAGTGTGTTACATCTTGACGCCCTGCGAAGCCGCAGCGTCAAGATCGGCTCGGCGGGCAAGATCTTCTCGCTGACCGGCTGGAAGGTCGGGTTTGTCTGCGCCGCGCCGGAACTGGCCGACCAGATCGCCCGCGCGCATCAATTCATCACCTTCGCGACCCCGCCCGCCTTGCAGCATGGCGTGGCTTACGGGCTGAACCTGCCGCAGGCCATCTTTGATGCGGCGCTGGACGAACTGGCCCAGCAGCGCGTCTGTCTGAGCGAAGCCCTGACTGCGCAGGGCTTTGCGGTGCTGCCGGGTGAAGGAACCTATTTTCTCAATATCGACCTGCGCGCCTCCGGGATCACGGGGTCCGGCCTCGATATTGCGCAGCATCTGGTGCAGCAAAATGGCGTGGCGACCATCCCGTTGCAGGCCTTTTGTCCGACGGGTCGCGACCTGCCTGTGCTGCGGCTGTGTTTCGCCAAGTCGCTGACGACGTTGATTGAGGGGGCGCGAAGACTTGGCCTATGGCGCAGCGCAAATCTCTGAGGCGATCGCCGCGCAGACCCCGGCGCGAAACGCCGCCATGCCCTGTTCGGCCTTGTCCTGCCGCACCTTGCTTTGCATGAACGCGGCGGCGTCGGGCCACAGTCGGCTGTAGGCGAACGGATGCACACGCGCAGCGATATGCGGCGCGGCCTTGATCACATGCTCGACATTGTCCTGCGTATCATCGACGAACCAGACATCGTCATAGCGTGTCGGCAGGCTGGCCAGCAGCAGGTCGAGCATCAGCCCCTTATCCTGACCGGCGACCAGCATCACGCCGTCGGAGACGGTGATCGGGCGGAACGGTCCGGTCTGCGCCCAGCCCGCGCGCACGCTGGCGGCATGGATTTGCGCCTCGCCCAGCCTGCCGCGCTTCACGCACAGGGGCGCGCCGCATTCGGGCGCCGACGACAGATCGACCCCGGCTTCGCCGAGTGCGCGTTCTGTGGCGCCGCGCAGGTCCGGGCCGCGCGCGCTCAGGGCATAGACGAAGACACCCTTCGTTTGCAGCTTTGTGATCAGCTTCGGCATATCCGCCTGAGTCGGCTGCATGGCGCTCAGCTCCAGCAGGGCGCTGTTGTCGCGCAAAAGGTCGCTGACCGCCGCCCGTCCCGCTGGCGTCGCCGCATCGTCCTGACCGCGCTTCCAGACGTACCAGCTATCGCCGCCGACATCCTGCCGCGTGGTCAGCAGCGTGTTGTCGATGTCGAACACCACCAGGACGCGGCGGCCCTGCGCCTTCGCCTGCAAGGCTTCAGCGACCGGAATGGCGAGATCGTCCGTGACGCGCTCCGCCGGAACCGGACGCGGCGTGTGATGGCGGACAGTGTGATGGACGGGACGCGCCTCGGCGGCGTGGGCGGTCAGGGCGACGGCGAAGAACAGGAGCAGAAAGCGTTTCAACATCATGCGTCTCATGGCGGGGGCGAACCCTAGCCATACGGCCATGTGAACGCAACAGATGAAACTATCTTACCCCGGCACTGACCAGGGCCTGCAAGGCCTTGAGGATTCCGTTGCGGATTTTCGCATTGTGCGGCCCAAGTCCGCCCTGATGGCCCTGTGGAATATGGGCGACCGGATCGCCGTCGGTCTGGAAGATGTAGTGGTCGAACATGGTCTTCCAGTAAAGCTTGTCCGCTGGGCTGACGTCCTTAAGCGCCAGCAGCGCCGCCAGAAACGGGGTCAGCGGATTGTCCGCCGTCGGCGCGCTATTGCCCCACCAGTAGTTGACCAGTACATTGAAGGGCGTGAGCGACTGGACGTGATGCCACCAGTATTTCGGGATGTAGATGGCGTCGCCGGGCTCAAGCTCAGCGACCTGCGCGTGCTTCAGCGCCTCGGCCAATCTGGGGAAGCGCTCGAAATCTGGCTCTTCGAGGTTGGCCAGCGAGATGGCGCGTCCGGACGGGTTATGCTCCATCGGCCCGATATAAAGATTGACCAGTTGCTCCGGCGGAAACAGGGTGAAACGCCGCCTTCCCGCCGCGACGCAGGCGATATTGTGGTCATTGTCGTTATGAATCTGCGCGCGCGTGGCGTTGGAGATCCAGATGCGCGGCGCAATGGCGGGCGGCAGCAGCGGATTGGGATTGTCGGCGGCGAAACCGGGCAGATGCTGCGGCGTCGGCGTGGACTGAATATAGATGTAGGGCGGCTCTGGCTCGTCGTACAGGCGCAGCAGGTCATCCAGGCCGGAAGAAATCGTGCGGTTGCGGCGATTAAAATTGAAATCGCGCAGATCCGGGCCATAGGCGAAGCGCCCCTGTGTGCCGGGATGCGCTTCCAGAACGCCGGTTGGTCGTCCATTGTCCATGGATTTGAGATAGGCGGCCACCGCTTGTGCGCCTTGCTCTGAGCATGAAACGACGGGCCAGTTTCTCACGAGCTTCCGGAACACGACAGGACGGGCTGCAGGCAGGATTTCCGTTGCGAACTGGCGTGCGTCCATATTCGTCAACTCGATAATAGACGGCAGGCGGGAGGAAGAATCAGGAGTCATACAATTGGGAATTGGAATTGCGCCAGTCAGGAAATTGT
>DATMTF010000282.1:0-3910 GCA_035565015.1 Asticcacaulis sp.
GCCTTGTCGCCGCGCGGCAGGAAGTGCGGGCGGATGTCGAGATAGGCCTTGATCGCCGCGCGCGCCGACGGGTTGAGCGGAACCAGCCGCTCGACGCCGCCCTTGCCCTTGACAATCAGATAGGCCGGATCGCGCGCCACGGCGTCGAGCCGCAGCCCCACCAGTTCCGAAATCCGCATCCCCGACGCATAGGCCATTTCGATCAGGCATTCGAGCCGGATGGCCTGATGCGCGGGTTTTTTGTTTGCGCTAACGCTTTGCTCCTTGAGCGCGGGTCCATCCGCCGCCCTGATCAGCGCCTCGATCTCCGTCCGAGACAGAATTTTCGGCAAGGCGCGCCCTTTGCGCGCGGCGGCGATCTTGCGGCTCGGATCGGCGTCGATCAGGTTTTCGCTCAGGCAGAAGCGGTAGAATTGCCGGATCGCCGACCGCCGCCGCAACAGCGACGAGGCCGCCAGACCGCGCGCCTCCAGCGTCTCGAAATAGCGCGCAATATCGGTCTCGCCGAGCCGCAACAGTCCCCGCGCGTCCACACCCAGCGTCTCGCAGACGTCCGCCAGATCGCGGCCATAGGCGTCCAGAGTCAGACGCGCCGCGTTGCGCTCGACGCTGAGCATTTGCAGGAATTGGCCGACCGGATCGAATTTCATACACGCATACTGGTCTTGCCGCCCTAACATCGTGTAAAGTCCCGATATGAAAACCGTTTTCCCGTCTTTGCGGAGCCTTGCGCGCCGCCCATGACCCCCGCTCCTGACCCTGCGCCGGAGTCCGCGCCGCGGCCTTCGTCGGCGCGCCCCGTTTTCGCCCTGCCCAAAACTGTCGCCCTGGTCGGCCTGATGGGGGTCGGCAAGACCACCATAGGCCGCCGTCTGGCCGAGTATTTCCACCTGCCCTTCACCGACGCAGACGAGGAGATCGAACGCGCGGCGGGCCAGAGCATTCCCGACATCTTCGCCCAGCACGGCGAGGCCTATTTCCGCGACGGCGAACAGCGCGTGATTGCGCGCCTGCTCGACGGCCCGACGCAGATTCTGGCCACCGGCGGCGGCGCTATGACGCATGAAAAGACGCGTCAGAACCTCAAGGACCGCGCCGTCACGGTCTGGCTGCGCACCGATCTGAGGGTGCTGGCGCGCCGCGTCGCCAATCGCCCGCACCGCCCGCTGCTCAAGGATCGCGACCCGATGGACGTGCTGAAAGAGCATGTCGCGAAGCGCTATCCCTTCTACGAACAGGCGGACATCGTCGTGGACACCGGCGATTATTCGCACAACCGCGCGCTCGATCAGGTGCTGGACGCGCTCTACGCCTATTTGCAACGGACCTCACAGCTATGACCGACCCCCGCCGCATTCCCGTCTCCGGCGAAGGCTTCAAACCGTATGACGTCATCGTCGGCCACGGCCTGCTGCGCGAGGCCGAGCGCTGGGTCGAACCGTTCCTGCGCAATAAGCGCGTGGTCATGGTCACGGACAGCCATGTCGGACCGCTGCACGCCGACGCGATTCTCAAACAGTTCGAGACCGCCGGCCATAAGACGCATCTGATCACCGTCCCGGCGGGCGAGACATCGAAATCGTTTGAGGGGCTGAAATACGTCATCGACGCCATGATCGACTGCGGGCTCGACCGCAAGGATGTGGTGATCGCGCTGGGCGGCGGCGTGATCGGCGACCTGACGGGTTTCGCCTGCGCCATCTATATGCGCGGCATCGACTTCATCCAGATCCCGACCACCGTGCTGGCCCAGGTCGATTCGTCGGTCGGCGGCAAGACGGCCATCGACCATGAGCGCGGCAAGAATCTGATCGGCGCTTTCTGGCAGCCGCGGCTGGTGCTGTGCGATCTCGACGTGCTGAAGACCCTGCCCGCGCGCGAAATCCGCTGCGGCTACGCCGAGATCATCAAGTACGGCCTCTTGGGCGACCGCGCCTTTTTCGACTGGCTGGAGGCCCATGACGATAAGGTGCTGGCTCTGGAGCCGGAGGCATTGCAATACGCAATCGCGCACAGCGTCGAGATGAAGGCGCAGATCGTGGCGCAGGACGAACGCGAAGGCGGGGTGCGCGCGCTGCTTAATCTCGGTCACACCTTCGGTCACGCGCTGGAGGCTGAGGTCGGTTTTGGAGACGCCCTGCTGCATGGCGAAGCGGTCGCCATAGGCATGTGCCAGGCCTTCCGCTACAGCGCCCTGAGCGGAGAATGCACGGAAGCCGACGAGACGCGCGCGGTCAAGGCGATACACCATGCCGGCCTGCCGACGAAGATGAGCGATATTTGCTGGCAGGACGGTCGCAACGCGCCGTTCGACGCCTGCCGCCTCATTGAGCATATGGGCCATGACAAGAAGGCCGAGGATGGCCATCTGACTTTCGTGCTGGTCGGCGGCATCGGTCGCGCCTTTGTGGCGAAGAAGGTGGATCGCGCCGCCATTCTCGACTTCCTGGTGCTGGACGGCGCCATTCTTAGCGAGGACGCGCAATGTTAATCGCGACATTTGCGACTCTGATCCCGATCCTGCTGCTGATTCTGGCGGTATCGGCGCTGTTCAGCGCGGGCGAGACCTCGCTGACCGCCGTGTCGCGCGGACGGATGCACCAGTTGGAGCGTGAAGGCGACCGCGCTGCGCGCCGGGTCAACCGCCTGCTGACCGACCGCGAAAAGATGATCGGCGCGATTCTACTGCTGCAAAACGTGCTGAATATCGGGGCCTCGGCGGTCGCGACGGTTTCCATCGACCGGGTGATACCGGGGCCATGGGGCGCGGCGATCTCGACCGGGCTGATGACTGTACTGGTGCTGGTGTTCGGCGAGGTGCTGCCTAAGACCCTGGCCATCATGAAGCCCGACGACGTGGCGCGCTTTTTGTCGCGTCCTGTGCTGTGGGCCGTGGTGTCGCTGGGACCGATCATCACCGCCGTGCAGTGGTTCGTGCGCGGCACCTTGAGCCTGTTCGGAGTCAGGCTGTCGATGGAGGTCGATGTGCTGGCCGCGCATGAAGAAATCCGCGGCGCCGTCGAATACCACCACGAAGAAGGCGCCGTGCGCAGCGAGGATCGCAACATGTTCCGCGGCGTGCTGGATCTGGCCGATCTCGACGTCAGCCAGATCATGGTGCATCGCAAGTCGATCGACATGATCGACGCCGACCTCTCGACCGCCGACATTATCGAAGCGGCGCTGAATTTCAGCCATACCCGCATTCCGCTTTATCGCGACAATACCGAAAACATTATCGGCGTTCTGCACGCGCGCGACCTGATGGCGGCGATCACCCGCGCCGGCGGCCAGACCGACAAGGTCGATGTCGCGGCGGTGCTGCGCGAACCGTGGTTCATTCCCGACACCACCAATCTCAAGGACCAGTTGGCCGCCTTCCTGAAAAAGAAGATGCACTTCGCCCTGGTGGTCGATGAATATGGCGCGCTTCAGGGTCTGGTGACCCTGGAGGATATTCTGGAAGAGATTGTCGGCGAGATCGATGACGAACACGACGCCGTGCTGAACGCCATTCGCCGCCAGAGCGACGGTTCCGTGCATGTCGATGGCGACCTGCCGATTCGCGACCTCAACCGCTATCTGGACTGGGAGTTGCCCGACGACCACGCCGTCACCGTGGCGGGGCTGGTCATCCATGAAGCGCGCACCATACCGGAGCCGGGCCAGACCTTCATCTTCTACGACCGCAAATTCCAGATCCTGCGCAAGCAGCGCAACCAGATCACCGCGATCAAGATTACGGTGGTGCCAAAGGTCCATGACGGGGACTGAGGCAAGCTCAAACAGTCGCCGCTAAGAAGGTTTATCCACAGATTACGCAGATTACGCAGATTACGCAGATTACGCAGATTACGCAGATTTTACAGTGGGTTCCGCTGAGATGCGCTCCATAGTTATATTCCATTAG
>DATMTF010000283.1:0-1623 GCA_035565015.1 Asticcacaulis sp.
GACCGCCTTGGCTGACAGTGCGATACTGGCGGCGCAACGCGGCGCGCGAAGGGCGGAAATAAGGTCTTATCGCGGCGGAAAGCTGAACCGGAGATAAACAATGGCGCCGCTGTTATAAACGCCGCATCAGGGCCTTGCGCGAAACGAGCGGCTCAGGCCTAATCACAGGCGTGTCAGAGGAGTCGCGTCAGGCATGTCGATCCAGGATGTCAGCGAAAATGCCGGGTCTCAGCCCGCGCGCGGGCCGGTGTTTTTCGACCGCAAGGAACTGAATCTGATCCTCCGATTATACGGTCAGCAGGTCGGCGCTGGCGAATGGCGCGACTACGCCATCGACCAGTTCTCCGACGCGGTCAGCTTCAACATCTATCGCCGGACCTCCGAGGCGCCGCTCTACCGCATCGAAAAGCGCCCGGCCCTGGCGCGCAAACAGGGCGCCTTTGCGGTGTTCAACCAGGCGGGCATGATCCTGAAGCGCGGGCGCGAACTGGGATCTGTGCTAAACGTGCTGGATAAGCGCCGGTTCGACGTGCTTTGACGACCGGCCGAAGCAGCCTTACGCCAGCTTGATCTCGCGCAGGCGCTGTTGCAGGAAGTCGTGCGCGGTGATCGGCTGGCCGGCAAACTGGTCCGGATGGTCCCCAGACACGCAGCCGGGCAGGGTCTCGATCAGGAAGGGCGATTCGAAGTGCAGGAAGAACGGCATCGAATAACGTGAAAAGCCCTTGCGCGCCTCGGCGGGATTAATGACGCGGTGCTGGGTCGAGGGCAGGACATGATTGGTCAGGCGCGACAGCATGTCGCCGATATTGATCACGATGCAGCCTTCCGGCGGGGTGATCGGCAGCCAGGTTCCGTCGCGGTCGAGCAGTTGCAGGCCCGGCTCCTCGGCGCCCATCAAAAGCGTGATCGCGTTGATGTCGCCATGCGCCCCGGCGCGCACGCTCTCCCCCGGATTATCGACCGGCGGATAGTGCAAAAGCCGCAGGATCGAATTGCCATCCTTCACCTTGTCGTCGAAATAATGCGGATCGAGCTTCAGATAAAGGGCGATCCCCTCCAGCACCTTCTTGCCCAGCGCGTCGAGCCCGGCATAGAGGGCTGAGACGGTCGGCTTGAAATCGGGAACCTCGATCGGCCAGACATTGTCGGCCATATGATCGCGATAGGGATGACCGGCGGGCAGGTCGCGCCCGACGTGCCAGAACTCCTTGAGGTCGGAGGCGGTATGCCCCTTGGCGGTCTCGACGCCGAACGGCGTATAGCCGCGCTGGCCGCGGCTGTTTTCCGGGCGGTACTGCATCTTGACGTCGGTCGGCAGGGCGAAGAACGCCCTGGCGTCGGCATAGGCGCGATCCACCAGAGCCTCGTTAAGCCCGGCGCCGTCAGGATCGAACAGGCCGCTCAGCACCGCAAAGCCATAACGCTCGAACGAGGCGCCCAGGGCCTGCGCGAAGGCGGCGCGGTCCTGATTGTACAGGGACAAGGGAACGGGCGTGATGGCGGAGGCTTTTTGAGCAGAATCGGGCATGTCGGGGGCTTTGCAGGCGGTCAAAAGGTTACAGATGTAAAGGTTGCAGATGTAAAGAGTAAGGCGTCGCGCGGCCGCGGACAAGCGCGCAT
>DATMTF010000284.1:0-5310 GCA_035565015.1 Asticcacaulis sp.
ATAGAGGGCCAGCGCCGACAGGGGTGTTTCTTCCGACGGTTTGATCACCACCGTGCAGCCCGCCGCCAGAGCCGGGGCCACTTTTCGGGTGATCATCGAGATCGGGAAGTTCCACGGCGTGATCGCCACGCAGACGCCGACCGGCTGCTTGATGACCTGAAGATGCTTGCCCGGCGCGGTGGCCGGGATGGTGCGGCCATAGGCCCGCTTGCCCTCTTCGGAGAACCATTCGAGGAAGGAGGCGCCGTAGGTGACTTCGCCGCGCGTCTCGCGGATCGGGCGGCCCTGTTCCAGCGTCACCAGCATGGCCATGTCTTCGAGATGGGCCAGAACAAGATCGTTCCACTTGCGCAGGATCTGGCAGCGCGCCTTGGCGGTCATGCCGGACCAGGCGGCAAACGCCTTGTCGGCGGCGGCGATGCCCGCGGTCGTTTCCGCCGCGCCCTGCGCCGTGACGTAACAGAGGGTCGAGCCGTCGGCGGGGTTCATGACGGGGAAACGGTCGCTGGCCGCCTCTGTGAAGATCAAATCGCCCAGCAGGGCAAGCTGGCTGTCGGATAAGGGCATGGTCTTACACCTTGTAGCTGATCGAGATCGCCTTGAGATCGGCGTACTTATACAGCGCATGCAAGGAACGGTCGCGCCCGAATCCCGATTGTTTGACGCCCCCGAACGGCGATGTGATGTCGCAGGCGTCCCAGCCATTGACCCAGACCAGGCCCGCCTGCAACGCTTTCACGGCCCGCATGGCGCGCGAGACATTGCCGGTCCACACCCCAGCCGCCAGCCCGAACACCGTGCCGTTGGCGATGCGGTACGCCTCGACCTCGTCCTCAAAGGTCAGCACCGACAATACGGGGCCGAACACCTCCTCCTGCGCCAGCACATTGTCGGGGGTGATGTCGTCGAGCAGGGTCGGGCCGACATAATAGCCGCCGGTGTCGCCAAGAACGCGACGCCCGCCCGCGATGACGCGCCCGCCCTCGGCAATGCCCTTTTCGATATAGTCGAGCGCGGTGTTCATCTGGCGCTGCGAGATCATGGCGCCGAACTGGGTCGACGGATCGAACGGGTCGCCAACCCTGATATTGCGGGCGATATTGGCGACCCTGGCGACAAAGTCGTCCTTGATCGAGGCCTCGACCAGCAGGCGCGAGGCCGCCGTGCAGACCTGGCCCTGATTGTAGAAGACGCCCCAGGCTGCATTGGCCGCCGCCTGATCGAGATCGTCGCAATCGGCGAAGACGATCTGCGGCGACTTGCCGCCCAGCTCCAGCGACACGCGCTTGAGGTTGGAATCGGCGGAGGCGCGCATCAATTGCCGCCCCACCGGCCCGGAGCCGGTGAAGGTGATCATATCGACGTCCATGTGGTGCGCCAGCGCGTCGCCCGCCTCGGACCCCAGCCCCGGCGCGACATTCCACACGCCCGCGGGCAGACCGGCCTCGACGGCGAGCTGCGCGGCGTAGAGCGCCGACATGGAGGCATTTTCCGCCGGTTTCAGAACGACGGAATTGCCCATGGCCAGAGCGGGCGCGACCTTCCACATCGCCATGTGCAGCGGAAAGTTCCACGGCACGATGGCCCCGATCACACCCAGCGGCTCATGCACGACATAGGACAGGCGGTCCTCCGGCGTCGGAGCGACCTCGCCATAAATCTTGTCGAGCGCCTCGGCGTAATAGCGCGTGGTGTTGATCGCCGCGCCGATATCGAAGCCGCGCGTATTGCTGATCGGCTTGCCGGTGTCGAGACATTCCAACAGGGCCAGGGTTTCGGCGTGTTCGCTCAGCAGGTCGGCGAAGCGATGCAGCACCGCCTTGCGCTGTTTCGGAGTCAGGCCGCGCCAGCGCCGGTCCTCAAACGCCGCCCGCGCCGAGGCGACCGCCGCGTCCACATCCGCCGCGTCGCAGGCGGTGATGCGGTTGATCAGGCCGCCGTCGCGCGAAGAATAATTGTCGAAGGTGCGTCCCGAATGCGAGTCGCGCCACTGGCCGTCGATGAACGCCTTGTCGGGCTTTGAAAGCGCCTGCATCGCCTCAATCACGCCGGCAAGCGTATCGGCAGGTTTCGCGGCTGCGGACATGGTGGCCTCCTGACGCTGCAATTGTGATCACAACTAGACACCGGCAGGCGATAAAAAGTCAAGGGTGAGATCGTCTTATACCTCCCCGAACGCATAGCGTTTGGGGAGGTATAAGAAAATTACTTCCGTCCTCGTCGCTTGACCGGCGCTTCGGCGTCGTGGGCGCGCAGGGCGTCCATCATTAGGTCCATGCCCTCGGCGATGTCGGCGGCCATGGAGGCGCGCACGGCCTCGGCGTCGCCGCGTTCCAGCGCCGCAATCATGTCCTGATGGTGGTCCCTGGGCAGATGCACGGTCCCCATGCGCCCGAAGACCACGCGCATGAACGGGCCGACCTGAAGCCAAAGGGTGCGCGCCATGTCGTAGAACAGTTCGGCCCCGGCCAGTTGGTAGATCGAAAAGTGGAAGTCCTGATTGGACTGCATGTAGGCCGAGACGTCGCCCTTGGCCAGGGCGGCCATCACCGCAGCATCGTCGTCGCGCAGCCGACGGATGACCTCTTTCGAGGCGCGGCCCGCCGCCAGCGCGGCCAGCTCCGGCTCCACCCACTGCCGCGCCTTGGCCAGTTGCGTCAGGCGGTGTTCGTTCAGGCCCGGCACGCGCAGGCGCTTGTTGACGCTCTGCAATTCGAGCGCGCGTTCGGCGATCAGGCGACGCACCGCTTCGCGCACCGGCATGGGCGACACGCCCAGATCCTGCGCCAGACCGCGTAAGGAGACCGACTTGCCCGGCGGAATACGGCCCTGAATCAGCGCCTCGGCGATCCGGTCATAGACCTGATCGTGCATGCGGGCGTCCGCGCCCGCGCCCGCGCCTTCCGCCGCCATATCCAGTCTGACGACCGCCATACCCAATAACCTTTGTTCAACGCGGCGCTTGCAAGCTGTGCAAAATTGTGATCACACTTGCGCCAATTCCTCTCACCTTAGCACAGTTACGCCTGCTGTCGTCACCAAACTGTCGCGGACTCCGACATGCCGAACTCGCTCGAAAATTTCTGGATGCCCTTCACGCCCAATCGGGCGTTCAAGGCGAGGCCGAAGCTGCTGGCGGGCGCCGAGGGCATGTATTACCGCGACGTCGAGGGGCGCGAGATTCTCGACGGCACGGCGGGCCTGTGGTGCGTCAACGCCGGGCATGGCCGCACGGCCATCACCGAGGCGATTCAGAAGCAGGCGGCGGTGCTGGACTTCGCGCCGACCTTTAATCTCGGTCATCCGCTGGCTTTTGAATTTGCCGAAAAACTGGCCGCCCACCTGCCCTACGATCTGAAGCGCGTCTTCTACACCAATTCCGGCTCGGAATCGGCGGATACGGCGCTGAAAATCGCCCTGGCCTATCAGCGTGCGCGCGGACAGGGAACGCGCACCCGGCTGATCGGACGCGAGCGCGCCTATCATGGCACAGGCTTTGGCGGGATCAGCGTCGGCGGCATTGTGCGCAACCGTATGACCTTCGGAACGCTGCTCACCGGCGTCGATCACCTGCCGCACACGCATGAAGTCCCCGGCAACCTGTTCACAGAAGGTCAACCGGAACACGGCGCGGATCTGGCCGACGCACTTGAGCGCATCGTCGCCCTGCATGACGCCTCGACCATCGCCGCCGTCATTGTCGAGCCTGTGGCCGGTTCGACCGGGGTTCTCGTTCCCCCCAAAGGCTATCTGGAACGGCTGCGCGCCATCTGCGACAGGCACGACATCCTCTTGATCTTCGATGAGGTCATCACCGGTTTCGGACGGCTGGGCGCGCCGTTCGCCGCCGACTATTTCGGCGTGCGGCCTGACATGATCTGCATGGCCAAGGGGCTGACTAACGCCGCCGTGCCAATGGGCGCGGTCGCCGTCTCCAACCGCATCTATGACGTCTTTATGCAGACGTCTGAGACGCCGATCGAGCTGTTCCACGGCTATACCTATTCGGGCCATCCGCTGGCCTGTGCGGCGGGAATCGCGACCTTGGAGGTCTATGAGAACGAGGGCTTGCTCACACGCGGCGCGGAACTGGCCGGTTATTGGCAGGACGCGATGCACAGCCTGCGCGACGCCAAACACGTCATCGACATCCGGAACCTGGGCCTGATCGGCGGCATAGAGCTTGAGCCGCGTCCGGGCGCGGCGACGGCGCGGGCGCTGGAGGCGTTCGACCGCTGTTTCGAAGCGGGCGTGCTGATCCGCACCACTGGCGATATCATCGCCCTGTCGCCGCCGCTGATCATCGAAACGGCGCAGATCGACCGGATCGTGGAAACGATTCGCGAAGCGCTGGCCGCGACGGCTTAATTCATCGCCGCCGCAATCAGCAGAAACGCCAGATAAGCCCCGGCGGCGACCACGTAGCTGGCGCCCTTCTCCACGCCGCGGTTGTGGATCAGGCCGCGCACGGCGAACACCGCGAGCACGACCGCCAGACAGGCCCAGCCCCAGCGCGGCGCGGTTCCCAACTGCGCTAGACCGGCCCAGATCAGACCGATGGTGAGGATGGCGTACAGCGCCGCGCCCAGCACTTTCAGCCCGTGCCACAAACCTCGCAAAAACGTCATCCCATCGCCTCCCGAAGCGGATTATAGTGCAACATTGCTTCGGGAAAAGAGAGGCTTAATCATATTGCCCTTTTACTCCGCGCGCATTAGTTCAGAAGCTTAAAGGGCACTGTCAGGGATTACCATGTTCAACTTCTCCAACCAGATCGACGCGCTTAAGAGCTTCATTATCGGTCTGACCCTTATTCTGGCCTGCACGATTCTGGGCATTATCTGGATCAGCATCGGGCTTTACCAGCTTGTCGCCAGGACTATCGGGCCGATGTGGGGGCCGATCGTCCTGGGCGCCCTGTTCCTGCTGCCGATCGCCGTTTATTTCATCAATCGCGCCCTGCCGCACAATAAGGACAAGCGCCGCAAGTCGGCGATGGAGGAGGCCTTCGCCAATTCCACCGTCGGCAGCATGTCGCGCATGATCGACAGCCTGTCCACCACTTCGCCGATTCTGGCCGCCGTGGCGGCGGTGGTCGCCGGTTTTATGGCGACGCGCTTCCCGCAATTCCTGCCGCTGGTCGCGCAGATCGTGGTGGCGGTCAATGAGGAATTGCAGGGCCGTAAGGTGCGCAAGGCGGAAAAGAAGGCGAAGGACGCGCGTGAGGAATATGAGCGCACGGTCAACAACCCGTCCCCCCCCGATATCGAGCCGATCAACAAGCGCCGCCGCCGCAAAGAGCCGGAGATG
>DATMTF010000285.1:0-6205 GCA_035565015.1 Asticcacaulis sp.
TTGAAGCCTTAGTGAGATTGCGCTTATAAGCGGGCGGATTGAAGCTTTGACTCATTCAGTTGCGTCTTGTTCCGAAAAGGAAGCCGTCGATGGATTTTCACGCCAGCCGTCAGAATATGGTCGAATCTCAGGTGCGCGTGAATGACGTGACCGATCAGGCTCTGGTCGCCGCCATGCGTAAGGTGCAGCGTGAGCGCCTGTGCGCGCCGTCCGAAGCTTTCCGCGCCTATGGCGAGGTCGAGCCGGTGATTGCGCCGGAGCGTTTCCTGATGGCGCCGCGCGATATCTCGAAACTGATGCAGATCGCCGAGCCGCGTTCTGGAGAAACTGCGCTGGCCATCGCCGCGCCCTACGCCGCCGCCGTGCTTGCCGAAGCGGGACTTAAGGTGACCGAGCAGGAGGCCGATTCGCGCGCTATGGCGGTGGTCGAGCCTTATCTCAAGGAACTGGGCGTATCGACCGCCATCCAGGATCTGTAGACGCCGGTTGGCGGAGATTACGACGTAATGATTGTCGAAGGCTCGGTCGCCGAGGTTCCGGCGGCGTGGCTGAAGGCGCTGAAGGTCGGCGGTCGTCTTGCGGTCGTACTGAAAGATGGACCGGTCGGACGCGCACGGGTCTATCTGCGCCTGGCGTCCGGTTATTCCGAGCGGGACGCTTTTGATTCCGCGCCGACGATCTTGCCGGGCTTTGCGCGCGCGCCGTCGTTTCAGTTCTAAATCGGACGGTCCGGGCGCAACCGGACGCGCCGCTGCCACAAATTGTCGCGCCGCTCTGTCATCAGGGCGGCGCGCCTTTTACATAAGGCGCTGTTTGTATTAGCGATGCCTTATATGCGAGAATCTGCATAAATTTGCGCGCCGTCGAAAAATGGCAAAGGTGAAAAATCCTTAACTCGCCAAGTTTATGAAGTTCTGGCATCTGAAAATCTGGAGTTCGTCTGCCGCTGGCGTGAAACCCTGTTATAATGGGTGGGACGAGGGCAATTTCGGGGTACTGTTTTATGAAGAAGTCGATATTCGGCGCAAAGTCGTTCGCCACGTCGCTGGCGTTGCTGATGGCGTCAGCAGGGGGGATGGGGGCGCTGACGCAGGAGGCGCAGGCGGAATCGCTGGGCGACGCCATCGCCATGGCCTATGCGCAGAACCCGACCCTGCTGCGCGCGCGGGCGCAGCAGCGCGCCGCCGATGAAGGCTATGTGCAGGCGCGCTCCTATCTGGGGCCATCGCTGAACGCGGGCGCCTCGACCGATTACGCCGATCATTCCGATGGTCTGGGCAATCGCTCCTACACAGGTCTGTCGTTGTCGGCGACTCAGACCCTGTTCGCCTCCGGCGGACTGACCGCCTCGCTGGCTGCGTCGAAGGCGACGGTCATGTCGGGTCAGCAAAGCCTGCGCTCAACGGAACAGGGTGTTCTGCTTGACGTCATCTCGGTCTATACCGCCGTGCAGCGCGACCAGCAGGCGCTGAAAATCTCGCAGGACAATTACGACATCCTCAAGCAGCAGCTTGATCAGACCCAGGCGCAGTTCGACGCCGGACAACTGACGCGCACCGATGTGGCGCAGTCGCAGGCCCGTCTGGCGGCCTCGGCGGCGTCGCTGGCCTCGGCGCAGGCGCAGCTTGACACCGATCGCGCAACTTACGTCGCCATTGTCGGTCAGGCGCCAGCGGCGCTCGATCCGGTGCCGGACCTGCCGGGCCTGCCGACCGATCTCAATGCGGCGCTGGATTCGGCGCAGAAGAACAATCCCGACATGCAGGCCGCCATGTACGCCGAGCAATCGGCGGCGGACCGCGTACGCGTGGCGCGTTCGGTCTTCGGCCCGACCATCGGCCTTTCGGCGCAGTCGGGCTATACCGCTCCGACCAATCACCTGGGCACGCTGAGCGACAATGAAAGCACCAGTCTGACCGCGCGCCTGTCGATCCCACTGTTCAGCGCGGGCCTGAACGGGTCGCAGGTGCGTCAGGCCAAGGAAAATCTGGCGGCGCAGACGGCGGATGTCGAACTGACCCGCCGCAGCGTCGTCTCGACCGTGTCGCAGGCCTGGTCGCAGATGCTGGCGGCGCGCTCGGCGGTGACCTCGAACGAGGAGGGCGTCAAGGCCGCCCAGATCGCCGCCGACGGCGTCAAGACCGAACAGCAGGTCGGCCTGCGCACCAATATCGAAGTGCTGAACGCCGAGCAGGATCTGAAAAGCGCGCAATTGTCGCTGATCGAATCGCAGCGCAACGCCTATGTCGCGGGCAGCCAGTTGCTGGCTGTCACTGGCGCCCTGGACCCCAGGGCGTTCGCGCCGGAGGTTGAAGCCTATGATCCGCAAGCCAATTTCGACAAGGTCAAGAACAAGGGCTGGTCGCCGCTGGAGCCGGTGGCGCGACTGCTGGACGGCCTGGCCTCCGGCATGTAATTCGCCTATTGATCTTTTATGATCCGGAAGGGGCGCGTCGGCGTCCCTTTTTCGTTTGAGCACAGAAAAATTCGCCGGAATTGGCGAAAAAGCGGCGGCTATGCGCCCTAAACGGTTGCCAAAATCACCGAACACGTGTCAGCTAACCTTGGTTTCAGTCCCGCAAACCGATTCGCAGCAGATATAAGACGATGGCCGAACAATCCGCACATGAACCGACCATGGAGGAGATTCTCGCCTCCATTCGCCGCATTATCTCCGAAGACGATGCGCCGGCTGACGAGGCCGCCGAGCCGGAAGCCGCCGCCGAACCGGCGCCTGAGCCCGTCGTCGAGGCGGGCGAGGAGGAAGAGGAAGCTGCCGATGAGGATGTTCTGGAACTGACCGATGCCTATGACGCGCCGTCGTCGGTGTCGATCGGCGATATCGACGCCTATACGCCTGAGGCCGAGCCTGAACCGGCGCCTGCGCCTAAGCCGACTCCGGTCGCCGCCGCGTCGCGTGGTCCGGGCGGTCTGGTTAGTGAAACCACCGAAACCGCAGCGCTGTCGTCCTTCACCGCCCTGACCAGTTCGCTTCTGGTGCCTGCGTCGGATCGCACTTTGGAAGACGTGGTGCGCGATATGCTCAAGCCGATGTTGCAGGCCTGGCTCGATCAGAACCTGCCGTCGATTGTCGAGGAGCAGGTGCGCAACGAAGTCGAACGGATCGCGCGTCAGTCGCGCCGCTAGGTTCACGCGCGAAAACATAGATTTTCAGGATTTGACCTGATAAGAGGGCGGCGTCGGCAACGAACGCCGCCCTTACCATTTCTCTTTTTCTTTCTGAGCCATGTTAGACAAGACCTTTGATCCGCAATCCGTTGAACCGCGCCTTTACGAGATGTGGGAAAAGTCCGGCGCCTTTGCGCCTTCGGATGCGGGCGAGGCCTTCTCGATTGTGATCCCGCCGCCCAATGTCACGGGCAGCCTGCATATCGGCCATGCGCTCAACAATACGCTTCAGGACGTGCTGATCCGTTTCGAGCGGATGCGCGGCAAGGCGGCCCTGTGGCTGCCCGGCACCGACCATGCCGGCATCGCGACGCAAATGGTGGTCGAGCGGCAACTGGCGGCGGCGGGGAATATAGGGCGCCGCGATATGGGGCGTGAAGCCTTTGTCGATAAGGTCTGGGCGTGGAAAGCGGAATCGGGCGGAACCATCGTGCGGCAGTTGCGCCGCCTCGGCGCGTCGTGCGACTGGTCGCGCGAGCGTTTTACGCTGGATGACGGCCTGTCGGCGGCGGTGCGCAAGGTGTTCGTGACCCTGCACAAACAGGGCCTGATGTATCGCGATAAGCGGCTGGTCAATTGGGATCCGCACTTCCAGACGGCGATCTCCGACCTGGAGGTCGAGCAGAAGGAGGTGGATGGCCATTACTGGCATTTCGCCTACAAGCTGGCCGACGATCTTTATTATGAGCATCCGGTCAAGGACGAGGACGGTGATGAGACGTTCGAGCGCCGCGACTATATCGTGGTGGCGACCACGCGCCCGGAAACCATGCTTGGCGATACGGCGGTGGCCGTGCATCCGGACGATGCGCGTTATATTAACCTGATCGGCAAGCATGTTATCCTGCCGATTACCGGGCGGCGCATCCCGATTGTGGCTGACGAATACGCCGATCCGACCAAGGGCTCCGGCGCGGTCAAGATCACGCCCGCGCACGACTTCAACGACTTCCAGGTCGGCAAGCGGCATGACTTGCCGTTGATTAATATTTTAGATGCCAACGCCCATTTGCTGGCCTTTGGTCCCGTACCCGGCGAATACTATGGCATGGACCGCTTCGCCGCGCGCAAGGCGATCATCGCCCGCGCCGAGGCAGAGGGCTGGCTGAAGGCCATCGAAAAGACGAAGCACATGGTGCCGCACGGCGACCGTTCCGGCGTGGTGATCGAGCCCTTCCTGACCGATCAATGGTACGTCAACGCCGGTGAACTGGCCAAGGAAGCGATCAAGGCGGTCGAGGATGGCCGGACTGTGTTCGAGCCGCGCAACTGGGAAAAGACCTATTTCGAGTGGATGCGCAATATCGAGCCGTGGTGCGTGTCGCGCCAGCTCTGGTGGGGTCATCGCATCCCGGCCTGGTACGCCGAGGACGGTAAGGTCTTCGTGGCGGAAACCGAAGCCGAGGCGCTGGCCGAGGCCGAGGCGCATTACGGCGTCAAAACGGCTCTGCGTCAGGACGAAGACGTCCTCGACACCTGGTTCTCATCGGCGCTGTGGCCGTTTTCGACCATGGGCTGGCCGGAGGATACCGACGATCTCAAGCGCTTCTATCCGACCCACACCCTGATCACCGGTTTCGACATCATCTTCTTCTGGGTCGCCCGGATGATGATGATGGGGCTGCACTTCACCGGCGAGGCTCCGTTCAAGCGCGTCTTCATCAACGCTCTGGTTCGCGACGACAAGGGCCAGAAGATGTCGAAATCCAAGGGCAATGTGATGGACCCACTGGTGCTGATCGACGAGTACGGCGCCGATGCTTTGCGCTTCACCATGACCGCCATGTCGGGGCAGGGACGCGACATTAAATTGTCGAAGCAACGCATTGAAGGCTATCGCAATTTCGGCACCAAGCTGTGGAACGCCACGCGCTTCTGCCAGATGAACGAATGCGCGCGCGTGGACGGCTTCGATCCGTCTGGCGTGAAGCTGACGCTCAGCCGTTGGATCCGGGGCGAGACGCAGAAAACCCTGTCGGCGGTGACGCAGGCGCTGGAAGCCTGCGCCTTCGACGATGCGGCCAATGCGCTTTACAAATTCATCTGGAACGTATTCTGCGACTGGTATCTGGAACTGGCCAAGCCGATCCTCAACGGCGACGACGCGGCGGCCAAGGCGGAAATTCGCGCCATGACGGCCTGGGTTCTGGATCAGGCGACCCTGATGCTGCACCCGGTCATGCCGTTCATCACCGAGGAACTGTGGTCGAAGACAGGCGGAAAAGGCATGTTGATGACCCACGCCTGGCCGAGATTCGACGCGGACGCCATCGACGCCGAGGCGGATGGCGAGATCAACTGGCTGATCGACCTGATCAACGAAATCCGCTCGATCCGCTCGGAGATGAACGTGCCGGGTTCGGCGCGCGCGCCGCTGGTGCTGACCGGCGCGTCGGATGTTACGCTGTCGCGCTTGCAGACGCACAAGGATCTGATCCTGTTTCTGGGCCGTCTGTCGGATGTGAAGGCCGGGGAAGCTGCGCCTGCCGGGGCCGTGCCGTTCGTGGCGGGCGAAGCGACCGCGCATCTGGCCGTGGCCGAGTTCATTGACCTCAAAGCCGAAGAAGCCCGCCTGACCAAGGGCATAGCCGAGTTCGACAAGACCATTATCGGCACGTCGAAAAAGCTCGACAATCCCGACTTCGTGGCCCGCGCGCCGGAAGAGGTGATCGAGGAAAACCGCGAACGCCTGAGCGATGCCCAAAACGGTAAAGCGAAACTGGAGGCGGCGTTGGAGCGACTGAGGGCGGCGCTGTAGGTTTTATCCACAGATTACACAGATGTTCAGGGTGGATTGCACGCTACCGCTATCGGAAATGGATGTTCGTTATCGTGGATGATGGCCTTCGGCCATCTGAAGGAAGGATGACGGCTACGCTACCGCTTATCCGTGGCTATCCGTGCTGGCCTTCAGGCCAGCGTTTCCGTGTTCATCCGTGTTCAAATGACCCCGCCAGCCAAGTCGACAAACGATAGCAGTAGCGTGCAATCCACCCTGAACATCTGTGTAATCTGT
>DATMTF010000286.1:0-2704 GCA_035565015.1 Asticcacaulis sp.
CGATGCGGCTTCGACATTCTCCATCGGCAATTCATCGACGAAGCGCGACGGAATCTGGCTGGTCCAGCGGCCATAGACCTGACGATTGGCGACGAAGCTGATCCGCGCCTCCTGACGCGCGCGGGTCAGGCCGACATAGGCGAGCCGCCGCTCCTCCTCCAGAGCGCGCAGGCCGTTTTCGTCGATGGAGCGCTGTGACGGGAAAATCCCCTCCTCCCAGCCGGGCAGATAGACGACCGGAAACTCCAGCCCCTTGGCGGCGTGCAAGGTCATCAGCCGCACCGAGGAAGCGCCGTTGTCGCGCTCCAGATCCATGACCAGCGAGACGTGTTCGAGGAAGGCTTCGAGGTTGTCGAAGGCCTGCATCGAATCGCCGAGTTCCTTGAGGTTGTCGAGCCGCGTCTGACCCGACGTCTTGTCGGCGCGCTGCATGTCGTAATAGCCCGTATCGGTCAGCACCCGGTCGATCAACTCATCGGCGCTGACCTGCTTCGCCTGTTCGCGCCAGCGGTCGTAATCGCGCAGAAAGCCGACCAGCGGCGTTTTGGCGCGCCCCGGTAATTCGTCGGTCTCAACCAGATCGCGCACCGCGCTCATTACCGACACGCCCGCCAGCCGCGCTGATTGCAGGAGTTTCTGCACGGTCGCGTCGCCGATGCCGCGCTTGGGGACATTGATGATGCGCTCAAAGGCCAGGTCGTCGTCCTCGGACTGGATCAGGCGCAAATAGGCCAGGGCGTCGCGGATTTCGGCGCGCTCGAAAAAGCGCGGCCCGCCGACCACCGTATAGGGGATTTGCAGCATGACGAAGCGTTCCTCGAACGCCCGCATCTGAAACGAGGCGCGCACCAGAATCGCCATGTCCGACCACGCCCGGCCCGCCTTTTTCTGCCGCTCGATGTCCTCAGCAACGAACTGGGCTTCTGCCGCGCCGTCCCACAGGCCCTGCACGCGCACCTTGTCGCCGCCCGCCTGTTCGGTGAACAGCGTCTTGCCCAGCCGCGCGGCATTGGCCTTGATCAGGCCGGAGGCGGCGGCCAGAATATGCTGGGTCGAGCGGTAGTTGCGCTCCAGCCGGATCACCTTGGCGCCCGGATAGTCGCGCTCGAATTTGAGGATGTTATCGACCTCGGCGCCGCGCCAGCCATAGATGGACTGGTCGTCGTCGCCGACACAGCACAGATTACGGTTCGCGTTGGTCAGCAGCCGCAGCCACAGATATTGCGCGACATTGGTGTCCTGATACTCATCGACCAGCACATATTTGAAGCGCTGATGATAGCGCTCCAGCACATCGGGATGCCGGGTCAGAAGCTCCAGATTGTGCAGCAGCAGGTCGCCAAAATCGCAGGCATTGAGAATGCGCAGCCGGTCCTGATACATCTGGTAGAATTTGACGCCGCGCCCGTTCGCAAAGGCCGCGCCCTCATCGACATTTTGCTTTGCGCTACCGCTTACGCTGCTTGAGCGCGCAACCTTATCCGGCGTCAACCCCTTATTCTTCCACTGGTCGAGATGGAAGGCGAACGACTTGGGCGTCCATTTCTTGGTATCGACGTTTTCCGCTTCCAGCAGGGCCTTGATCAGCCGGACCTGATCGTCGTCATCGAGAATGGTGAAGCTGGATTTCAGGCCGACCAGTTCGGCATGACGGCGCAGAATCTGCGCTGCGATGGAATGGAAGGTGCCAAGATTAGACAGGCCCTCCGCCGCCGCCCCGACCAGGGCCACGGTGCGTTCGCGCATTTCGCGCGCCGCCTTGTTGGTGAAGGTCACGCACAGGATTTCCCACGGGCGGGCTAAACCCTGCGCCAGAATATGCGCGATGCGCGTGGTCAGAACCCGCGTCTTGCCGGTGCCGGCTCCGGCCAGCACCAGCACGGGGCCTTGCGTGGCGCGCACGGCGTCCTCCTGTTCGGGATTAAGTCCGCGGAAGAAGTCCGGGCGCGCGGCGGCCAGATCGCTGATCCGGGTGGCGGGGGTCGAGGTTTCCATCGCCCTCAGTTAATCCCACTCGCCGTCCACGCCAAGGGACAAATGCAGAACGTGAACAGAAATTCGCCCGCTCAGGCGCGTTTGCGGCGCGGCGCGGCGGCTTTTTGCTGCACGAAGGCCAGGGCCGACAGACGGCAGAACGAGGCCAGCAGGCTTTCGCCGCGCCGGGAGTCGAGGTCGGCGATCAAGGCCGCAAGGCTGACCCTGCGTTCTTTCGACATTTCTTCAAGAACGGCCCAGAATTCGGGCTCCAGCGCCACGGATGTGGCGTGACCGGCCAGATTCACCGATCGTTTTTTCAGGCCTGGCATTTGCTCTCCTCCGACATGGAGACGGTCCTTACCGTCTCTGGATTGGCTTCGGATCAATGCCCCCCACATCTGTCTTCGGCTAAAAAATCACCGCCCCCGGCAAAATCTTATCCCTTTTCAAACCGGCGTCGCATCGCCGTTTCTGCTACGCCTATTCGTCAACCGCCTTTGGCAGGGGCGGCGCGTCGAGTCTGCGCCCCTCCAGGCGAGCGTCATCCTTATCCCTTTGCGCGCGCGCCGCCTTCTTCTGAGCTCCGCTCAAACCGTGCAGCACGCGATTCTGCGCGGCCATAGCCGCATTGGCGACCCTGGAGCGCGCCTTGCGCGCCTTATTGAGATTAATCAGTTCCGCCATGATCTTAGCACCTGAAGGCTTGCGGCAAAATGCGACAGAATAG
>DATMTF010000287.1:0-5392 GCA_035565015.1 Asticcacaulis sp.
TATAATCCATCCATAAAGATCCTGATCGGGAACTTCGAGCAGAACTTCAAACAGATCAAGTTGTGCGTCGCTCATCATCGGCAGGCGGTCGTCGGCGAAATGGCCAAGAATAATATCGGCCTCCTTGAAGCCCCGTCGCCAGGCGCGGAACGACAACTTTTTCAACCGGGCTTCACGATCATCCGCTGACATAGCTGGGCCTTTGCGCAAAAAGATCAAGGGGCCTTCTCATAAAGCAATTTTGGTGCTTGATAAGCCCCATGCGGCCAGAAATTTTGTTTCCCTACTTCGCCAGCGTGAGCAGCCTCAAAGGCGTTGGCCCCAAGCTTGCGCCTGCGCTTGGTCAGCATGTCGGCCCCTATGTGCGCGACCTGGCCTTCTTCCCGCCAACCGGACTTATCCAGCGACCGATCGTCACCTTAGACCGCGCTGTTGTCGGCGACGTCCAGACCGTCGCCATAACTATTGGCGGCTATCCGCCTTCCGGTCCGAAGGGGCCGCAGCGAGTTGAGACCTTCGACGACGGGCGGCGGCTGAGCCTGATCTATTTCCATCGCATTCGCGGCTTTGAGGCGCAACACCCGATCGGCGTACGCCGTCTGGTCAGCGGCAGAATCGAATCGTTTAACGGCGTGCTGCAAATGCCCCACCCTGATTACCTGGTCAGCGAGGACCGCGCCGACGAAATCCCGGCTTGCGAACCCGTTTATCCCGCGACCGCCGACCTGTCGTCAAAGCAGATACGCCGTCTGATCCAGACCGGCTTGTCGCAACTGCCGGACCTGCCCGAATGGCTTGATCGAGCCATGTTAAATAAAGAGATGTGGCCGACATTTCATGCTGCGCTTGATCAGTTGCACGCGCCGGTTTCGCCCGCCGTTCTGACCGCGGACGCGTCTGCGCGGCGGCGGCTGGCTTATGACGAGGCTCTGGCGCATCAACTGGCGCTCAAGGCGCGCAAATCGCACCGGCAAGCCAGTCCGGCGCACGTCATCGACGCGCACGACTGGGCCGACCGCGCCGCCGCCAGTCTGCCCTTTGCTCTGACTCAGGCTCAGGTGCGCGCGCTGAACGATATTCGCAGCGATCTGCGCTCCGGCCATCGCATGAACCGGCTGGTTCAGGGCGATGTCGGCGCCGGGAAAACCCTGGTCGCGCTTCTGGCCATGATTGACGTCGCAGAAGCCGGTCTGCAAAGCGTCATGATGGCGCCCACCGAGATTCTGGCGCGGCAACATTATGAAAAATGTCTGCCGATCCTGGAATCACTCGGCATTTCTTCAACCCTCATGACCGGTCGGGACAAGGGGCGTGCGCGAGAAGATAAACGCGCCGCCGTGGCGTCAGGTCAGGCGCGTATCGTCTTTGGCACCCACGCTGTTTTTCAGGAAGGAGTCGAGTTCGACAATCTGCAACTGGCCGTGATCGACGAGCAGCACCGTTTTGGCGTCGGCCAGCGTCAGCGCCTGTTCTCGAAGGGCGAGGCCGTCCACTACCTGTCGATGTCGGCGACGCCGATTCCGCGCACCCTGGCCCTGACCCAATATGGCGAGGCCGACCTCAGCATTCTGGATGAAAAGCCCGCCGGTCGTCAGCCGATCCATACCGCCGTCGTTCCGCGTCAGCGGCTTCATGATGTTATCAGGCGTTTGGAATCCGCGCTGCGCGATGGCGCACAGGCCTATTGGATATGCCCGCTGGTCGAAGAGACCGCCGAATCGGACCTGATCGCCGTCGAGGCTCGCCATCGCGACTTACAGATCGCGCTTGGCGTTGAAATCGGCCTGGTGCATGGCCGCATGCCGTCTGAGCAAAAGGACGCTGTGGTCAGCCGTTTCGCCAGCGGCGATTTGAAAATCTTATGCGCGACGACCGTGGTTGAGGTCGGAATCGATGTGCCGAACGCCACCATCATCATTATCGAACAGGCGGAGCGCTTCGGGCTGGCGCAACTGCATCAACTGCGCGGGCGCGTCGGACGCGGCGCCGATAAGAGCGCCTGCATCCTGCTTTATGATGCGCCTCTGTCCAAGACCGCCAAGGCGCGTCTGGAACTGTTGCGCGACACGGAAGACGGTTTTCGCATCGCCGAAATGGATTGGCGACTGCGCGGCGAAGGCGATATTCTCGGCGCTCGGCAATCCGGGTTTCCCGCGTATCGCTTTGTCGATCCGGTCGCCCACGTCGATCTGATCGCCACGGCGGCGCGCGAGGCCGTCTATCTGCTGCAGCACGAGGCGCAACTGCCGCCCGCGCGCCGAACAGCGCTGGACGTGCTGCGACATCTGTTCGACTGGCGCGCCGACGCTGCGGACAAGCAGGACTAACTGATCGGCGCGCTGGCTTGAAACGACTGCCACCGCGCCTGTAAATCTGCTTGAAGATCGCCATAGAACAGATTGTAAGAACGAACCTTTCTGCGATCTTCCCAGCTTGACGGTGATTTGAACGCCGGCGAATCAGGCTTGTCCACAAACAATAACCCGCCCATGCAACGCGCCGCGACCTTGTGCGCAATCAGCGCAGGATCAGCGCCCCATTCCAGCCCTGTGGCGTTGGTGGCGCCCTGCGAGCGCTTGGCGTCGATCTGCTGCGAGGTCGCCGCGCCCACCAGTGGATTGACGCAGACCGGCTTATCTGATCCGAGCGCCTTCAGCGTATCGCCTTGCCACTTCGCCGCCTTTTGCGTCATCTGCAAGGCCAGATCCGGGCGATGGGAGTCAACAGCGATATAGCTGACCACGCAATCGCTTTCCTGACGCGACTGACAGGCGGGAAGAATGGTCCCGTTGACGCCGAACTGTTGTTCCGATGCCGCCGTGTCGAGGAAATAGGCCGCCACAAGTTGTTGAGACAGATCAGGTTTTGACACGACTTCATCACGCACCAGACGTTCGGCCAGCAACCCGCCCTGCTCCAAGCCGACAATGACAAAACCACGTCCACCGCGCCGCGTTTTCAGGAATTGGCGGAACGCCGCCTCAATGTCACCATAGGCGAATTGCCGCGCCTCGACCGCGTCCTGTTTGAGCGTCAGTTGCGTGTAGAGGCTGGCCTGACGATATTTAGGCGCATAAACGTTGCCCATAATGGCGAAAGGCGCGGCATAGTTGGAAAGTTGCACACGCTGCACCTCATCCTTTATAGCGTTGCTCGACGTGCCGCCAAGCCAGCCCGTATGCCCGTTAAAGCTAGTGCCGTGGATGAAAAAGACGTCCACCTTACGCGGATCGGCGTAGTAGCGCGAAATCGCCGGATTGAGATACCAGCCGTCTGCGTCGGCGTAATCCGGCGCTGAGGGCGGCTTGTAAATCTGAAACGGCATTTTCGGATCGAGATAATTCCGGTGAATGTCGTTTTGCAAATAGATCAGCGCCAGGCAAAAAATCAGCGCGAATACGCCTGCGGCAGCAATCAGCAACCAGCGCCGCAACGGGGATGCGAGCAGCGCTTTCATCATGACCGCACCCGCCTGTATAAATCATTCGGCCAGCGCTTATGCACCCAGAACCATTCCTGCGGTCGCTCGCGCACCACGCTTTCGATAAAGCGGCTGATATTCCGCACCGTGGCTTCAATGACCTCCGTACGATTTTCGCCGTCTTCGACCGGGATGGGCGGATGCGCGACAACGCGAAAACGCGCCTTATGCAGACGCTCCACCGTGAGAGGTTGCAACACCGTGCCAAACCGCAGCGCCAACCGCGTCGGTCCAGGCGCCGTATCGACCGGATGACTGAAGAAGGGAGTAGACACGCCGCGATTGAATTTCTGGTCGTTCATCAGCGCGACCGATTCTCCCCGCGCCATGCCGATCATCAATTCCTTGGCGCCGTCGCCGCCCTTCGGGGCAAACAATTGCACACCGTAGCGACGGCGCCCTTCACGGATGCGTTTGTCGATATAGGGATTGTTGGTGGCGCGATAGGTGACCTGACAGGGAATGCCCGCTGCCACGATCACCGCCGCCATGACTTCAAAATTGGCGAAATGCCCTGAAATCAGAACAACCGGCTTGCCCGATGCGGCGATGTCGGTCAGTCGCTCCATATGTTCGACCGTGACGCGCCCGCTTTCGATGGTGATCCGGTCCATCTGAGCGAATTCCGCAAACATGCGCCCCAGATTATCCCATTGCGCTCGCGAAATGTCCGCCTTCCACACCGCGTCCTTTTCCGGAAAAGCCAGGTCAAGATTGCGGCTCACCGTGCGCTGCACGGGCGAAACCGGCCCCAGGGTCCGCAAAAGCCAGCCGCCAAGATCGGAGGCAAAATCCAGCGGCAGCAAGCGCATAAAGCCGACAAAGACGTCATAGACCAGGGCTTCAAAGCGCCAGGCCAGGTCTTGCAGCGCGCTCGTCTTTTGTTCGCTCATGCCGCCGCCCTCGCCGCCTTCTGCGCCGCCAGCAGTTTCAATAGCCGCTTTACCCGCGCCGTCGCGGCGATGTGGCTGGTATAAAGACCGTCCCATCCGCCGGTAAAATGACAACGCAGCAGATAATAGCGCACAAAGACGAGTGGATATTCAAAGGGCAGCCGAAGCCATATCGTCCATGCCGGTCGCTTCAGAACCTTGGCCTGCAGGTTGGCGTAGGCTTCCAGCTTGGCGCGGATATGTGCATAGGAACGGGCCGAAAAATGCGTAACGCTGCCCTTGAGTTGACCAACAGTCTCCTGGCCCGTATCGACCGTATCGTGGACCGGGCTGTCACGAAAGCGCGCGACGCGCCGGTCGTAAAGGCGCACATAGTTGTGGTAGTCGGCCAGCCAGCGCGGTCGGGACTTGCCGGGATAGACATTACGGATGCGAAACCGGTAGGCGCTCAGTTCCGGCCCTTTCGTCATCAACGCGCTGATCTCCTCGCGCAGTTCCGGCGTAAGCACTTCATCCGCATCGAGATTGAGGATCCAGTCATGTCGCGCGCAATCTTCGCTGAAACGCTTTTGCGGACCGTAACCCGGCCAGTCATGGTGAACGACCCGCGCGCCCAGAGACTGCGCCACCATTATCGTGTCGTCCGTCGATCCGCTGTCCACCACCACGATGTCATCGGTCAGCGGCTTTATGGCGCGCAGAACGTCACCGATACGATCGCCTTCGTTCCTGGCGATAATGCAGCAGCTTAAAGGTGTCGGCGCGCGCGGGGTCATAGATCGCCTTTGTGCCGAAGCCCTGCGCTGCAGGCAAGATTTTTTAACGCATAGGTCTGGATAAAAGCTGTCATGTCCACTCCCGTACTTCTTTGGTTTCGTCGCGATTTACGCCTGCAGGACAATCCCGCCGTCGTGGCGGCGCGCGCCATGGATTCGCCTATCTTGCCCGTCTATATCCATGACGAAACGATGGAAACCCGCCCCTTGGGCGCAGCGTCAAAATGGTGGCTGGACAAATC
>DATMTF010000288.1:0-9158 GCA_035565015.1 Asticcacaulis sp.
GCGCATGATGGCGATGCGCTGCTTGAGCCACGCGCCATCGGCGTCGCCGGTCGCTATCATGGCGCTGGCCTTAAGCGCGCCCTTCAGGAGCAGCCAGCCGCCGACCAGATCGCCAGCAAGGGTCAGATAGGTCGTGGCTGCGGCGGCGACATCGAGCGGCGCTTCGGCCTTCTGCTTCAACAGATGCTCGCTGGCGGCGGTGAAGGCGTCGAGCGCGGTCTGCAATTGCGTAAGTTCGGTCTGAAAAGAGGCTTGTAATGCTTTGTTTTGCATGAAGTCTGCAATGTCCGACGCCAGCTCTCTGGCCGCCAGCCCATCGCTGCCCAGTTTGCGTCCGACCAGATCGCCCGCCTGAATGCCGTTCGTGCCTTCGTAGATCGGAGCGATGCGGGCGTCGCGATAATATTGCGCGGCCCCGGTTTCTTCAATGAAGCCCATGCCGCCATGAACCTGCACGCCCATGGAGGCGACCTCGACCGCACGGTCGGTGCTCCAGGCCTTGGCGATCGGCACCAGAAAGTCCTCGCGGCGCTTATGTCGCTGGCGCACAGTCTCATCCGTCGCCAGACGCACGGCGTCGGTCGCCGCTGCGGTCGCCATGCAGATGGCGCGCGCGGCTTCGGTTTTCGCCTGCATCAGGCCCAGCATCAGGCGCACGTCAGGATGGTCCTTGATCGGCGCGTAGTCTTCGCCGGTGATGACGGAGCGCCCCTGACGACGCTCCTGCGCATAGGTTTGCGCCTTCTGCAAGGCGGCGTCGGCCAGACCGACGCCTTCAAACCCGACCGCCAGTCGGGCTGCGTTCATCATGGTGAACATAGCCGCCAGTCCGCCGTTTTCGACTCCCACCAACTCAGCGTGTGCGTCCTCATAGGCCATCACGCAGGTCGGCGAGGCGTGGATGCCCATCTTGTGTTCGAGGCCGACACAGTGGACGCCGTTGCGTTCGCCCAAAGCGCCGTCGGCGCTCACCCTGTATTTCGGGCAGAGAAAAAGCGAAATGCCGCGCGTACCCGCAGGCGCGTCGGGCAGGCGCGCCAGCACCAGATGCAGGATATTGTCCGCGCCGTCGTGTTCGCCCCAGGTGATGAAAATCTTCTGGCCGGTAATGCGGTAGGAGCCGTCCGGGTTGCGCTCGGCCCTGGTTTTCAGCGCCGCCAGATCGGAGCCGGCGCCCGGCTCGGTCAGGTTCATCGTGCCGAGCCATTCGCCGGAGATCAGTCTTGGCAGATAGAGCGCCTGTTGCGCCTGCGTCCCATGAACCTGCAAGGCGTCGATGGCCGCCTGGCTCAGGGTCGGCAGCAGGGTGAAGGCCATATTGGCGGCGTGGAACAGGCTGAAACAGGCCTGTTCGAGCATTTTCGGCATACCCTGTCCGCCATGTTCCGGCTCAGCCGCCAGACCGTACCAGCCGCCGTCGGCATAGACTTTGATCGCTTCGAGAAAGCCGGGCGCGATGACGACGCGATTGCCGTCCAGCTTTGCGCCATGCAGATCGCCGACCCGGTTCAGAGGCGCCAGAACATCGCCCGCCAACTGACCTGCGGCGTCGAGAATGGCGTCGCGCAGGTCGGCGTCGAAGTCGGGAAAGGCGCCGCTCTGATAATGATCGTCCATGCCGATCACATGATCGAGACAGAAGCGAAGATCTTTAAGATTGGGCCGATAGCTCATGTCCAAGTCCCTGTTATGTTTGCTGATAGTGTAGGCGTCGACCGATGAATTTGGCAAGTTATTTTACGTGAACGTCAACTTTTGACGGATTGAAATGAAATTATATCTGTTACATATAAATCCGCATGACGCACAGGAACGGTTGGTGTATGCCGTTCTGCACAGAGGAGCCCCGTATGGACCGTAAGAGCTATAATCATGTCGCCATCGCCCTGCACTGGCTGATCGCGGGCCTGATCCTGTTCATGATCTTTCTGGGTTGGCGGCTTGGCGACCACGATTCGCTGCGGCTGAGCCGGGTCAATCTGCACAAATCGGTCGGCATTCTGATCCTGCTGCTCAGTTTCGTGCGCCTCGGCGTACGTCTGACGCATAAGGCGCCGCCCGAACCGCCGATGCCGAAATGGCAGCTCATGGCCGCACAGGCCCTGCACATAGGCTTTTATGTGGTCATGATCGGCATGCCGCTGACCGGCTGGTTGATGGTTTCGACCAGCGCGCGCGACATTCCTTTCTTCATCTGGCATTGGCCGCACCTGCCCGTGCCGCAGAACCACGACACGCACGAACTGTTTGAGGCCATGCACGGCCTGATCGCCAAGCTGATCATCTATCTGATGGTCCCGCTGCATGTGCTGGCCGCGCTCAAGCACCACTTCATCGACAAGGATGAGGTGATGGAGCATATGGTTCCCGGACTGACGCCGAAACCTGTGTTGAACTGGCGCTGGATCGTGCCGGTCGGCGTCATCGCTCTGGCGGTAGGGTTTGGTTACGGACTGGACCGCGGCATACCGGAAAAGGGCGGGGAACATGGCGACCATGCGCCGCCGCCAGCGGCCAGCGTCGCACCGGAAAGCGCGATTGCGTCGGCAGAGACGTCGGCCGCGCCGTCTTCATCCGCCGTCGCTTTATCTGAGACTTCGTCCGCGGCGACCGCCGCGCCGCTCTGGACAGTCGATAAATCCGCCAGCAAGATTGCGTTTTCGACCACCTTTTCGGGCGAGGCGATCAATGGCGCCTTTTCCGCCTACACGACCAATATCGCTTTCGATCCGGCTCATCTGGACGTCTCCCATGTCAAGGTCAGCATTGACCTGACCTCAGTGGCTTCGGGCGATGGCGACCGTGATTCCAGCTTGCGCAGCGATTCCTTTTTCAATGTTGATTCCTTCCCCAAGGCAGTCTTTGAAGCGGCGAAGTTCAGCCAGAGCGATGCGACCCATTTTGTCGCGCATGGCAAGCTGACCCTGCACGGCGTCACCAAGCCCTGCGATCTGCCCTTCACCCTGACGATCAAGGGCAAGAACGCTCAGGTTTCGGGCGCGACCGACATCGACCGAACCGCCTTCGGCGTCGGGACCGGCGACTGGGCCAAGACCGACGCCGTCCCAGCCAAGGCGCATGTCGCGATCTCGTTGAAAGCGAGCCGTAATGGCTGAGGCGGAAGCCGCGGCGGCGGCTTTGCGGGCCGGCGAGCTAATTCATCTGCCGACCGAAACGGTGTATGGACTGGGCGCACGCGCCGACGATCCCGAAGCGGTGATCAGGGTGTTCGAAGCCAAGGGGCGGCCACGCTTTAATCCACTTATCGTTCACGTCGCCGATCTGGCGTTGGCGGAGAGGGTCGGCGTATTCGACGATCGGGCCAGGGCGCTGGTGGCGGCTTTCTGGCCGGGGCCGCTTACCCTGGTGGTTCCGGTGCGGGATACGACCATGGTTTGCGATCTGGCGCGGGCGGGCCTGGACAGCGTCGCCCTGCGCATGCCGTCGCATCCTCTGGCGCAGGCGATCCTCAGCCAGGTCGATTTCGGCGTGGTGGCCCCGTCCGCCAATCGCTCCGGGCGACCCAGTCCGACGACGCAACTCGACGCTTTTGAAGAAACAGGCGCCTTCGTCGCCGCCTCGCCGGATGGCGGCGCCTGCGCGGTCGGGGTCGAATCCACTGTCGTCAGCCTGTTGGGGGAGGCGCGTTACTTACGCGCCGGGGCGGTGACTCGCGGTCAGATTGCCGCAGTGATCGGTACGCTGGCGGATGATGAATCTGAAGGGCATCGTTCGCCGGGACGGCTGGCCCTGCATTACGCGCCGGACGCGCCGGTTAAAATCAATGTTGAAAAGCCATCCGATGGCGCGGTCTATCTGACGTTCGGTCCAAGCGACTATAGCGGGACAGTTATCCCGTTAAGCTCCGACGCCAATCTGCACGAGGCGGCGGCGAACCTGTTCAGCGCTTTGCGGCGGGCGGACCGCCTGAAGCCGCCGCTTATCGCCATTGCGCCGATCCCTATGACGGGCATAGGCGAGGCGATCAACGACCGCATCCGACGTGCGGCTGGCTATATCGGTTAAGCCGCCTTGGCCACGGGCTGCGCGCGCGAAAACACCCAGTCTCCGCCCTGAGACAGATCGGCGCGGAACGCATAACCTTCGACTTTGAAATCCTTGACGCCTTCGGGGCGATCAATCCGTTGATCGACAATATAGCGCGCCATCAGGCCGCGCGCCTTCTTGGCGAAGAAGGAGACGATTTTCGCCTGATTGCCCTTGATCTCAAGAAAACGCGGGCTGATGATCTTCAGGCCGAGCTTTTTCGTCAGCGCAGCCTTGCTGTACTCCTGACTGGCCAGATTAAGCAGAACGCCGTCCAGGGCCTCCGCGCGCAGGCTGTCGGCCAGGGTCTCGCCCCAGAACTGATAGAGTGAAGACGCGCGGCCGATTTTCAGCGCCGTACCCATTTCCAGCCGATAGGGCCGGATCAGGTCGAGCGGTCGCAGCACGCCGTAAAGTCCCGACAGGATGCGAATATGGTCCTGCGCGAAGGCGAGAGCTTCGCGGTCGAACGAGCGCGCCTGCAAGCCGTCATAGACATCGCCGTCGAACAGAAAAGCGGCGCTCATCTGCTCTTGCGCGTCAAATCCCTGATAGCGTGCGTAGTTGAGTTGACTGAGCGCTTCGGAAATATCCATCAGCGCGGCGATCTGTTTCGACGATTTCTTTTTCATCGCCGCGATCAGTTTTGCGCTGGCGTGCGTAAAACGCGGCTCTGTTGGCGGCAGCCCGCCATCGTGCGGCGTAGGATCGAGAGACTTGGCGGGCGACAGCAGGGTCAGCATGAACGAAATCTACACGTTTACGTTATAGGGTCATTGAGTCCGCGCAAAGATAGGGCTGCGCGTCGTCTGACGCAACCATCGACCAGACCCTTCGGACATTCTGTTTCCCAGTAGCTTACCGCGTAAAAGCAAGACGGTTCGATAAGGCCTGTGCGCCCTATCGGCATAAGACCGCGTTGGACGAACAGGGGAGAAGACGATGTCGAAAGGCTCCGTACTGGTGCTTGAGGACAGTCGCGTGCAGGCGCAACTGATTTCCAAAATGCTGAACCAGCTTGGCTGGTCGGCGCTGCTGAGTTTTGATCACAGGACTGTTTTAAATCTGCTGAGAAGCTCAAGCGTCGATCTGATGCTGCTGGATGTCTATATCGACGGCGATAATACGCTGGCGCACATGGCGGAATTTCGTTGCGTGGCCCCCGAAACGCCGGTCGCCATCATGACGGCTGGCGGCGCAGGCGGTCAGGCTCTGCAGGCGACTCTGGCCATGGCGCGCCGCGTCCAGGCGGATTTCCTGCTGCCCAAGCCTTTCGCGCCGGAGAATCTGGCGCCGATCCTTGACGAGGTCGCGCATATGCGATGCGCGCCGGAATTGCCTAAGCATGTGCTGGTTGTTGACGATTGCAGCGTGGTGCGCAAGTTGACGACGAAAGCCCTGGCCGAAAAGGGCTATCGCATCAGCGAGGCGCGCAGCATGGAGGAGGCGTTTGAGCGCGTCGACATCGCCCATGTCGATGTCGTGCTCAGCGACGTCTTCATGCCGGGCATGGGCGGAATCGAAGGCATCAGCATTATCAAATCGACCTGGCCCAAGGTGGCCGTCGTGGCGATGTCGGCGGGCGCGGAGCGACGTCTCGACACAGCGCAGGCTCTGGCCGCCGCCAAATATATGGGCGCCGATGCCCTGTTGTCGAAGCCGTTTACGCCTGACGATATGAATTTCCTGATTGAGGCCATGCTGGAGGATAAAGCTGCGGCCTGACGATTCTCATCATGTAAAATGTTACCATTTTATTTAAATTGGCGATTATTGGCGAGTTGTTAAACACTCTTCGCGTAACATAGTCTTTTAAGACTGGTGGTCGTCTGGGGAGATCATATGGGTCTGGGCAGCGTACTTGTCTTGGACGAAAATAAAGAGCAGGCGCAACGCATCGCCAGCATGCTGCATCAGCAGAAATGGACCTCGGTTCTGAGCTTCGATCAGCAGATGGCCATGCGCATCCTCAAAGGAGGACGCTTTCACCTGCTTTTATTCGATGCCTACGCCAAGGGCAATAATACGCTGCACATGATGGACGATATCCGCGCCGAGGCGCAGGACGCCCCTCTGGCCATCATGTCCGACGGCGGTCATCGCAGTTCGGCTCTGAACGCCGCCATGAATGCGGCGCGCGTCGCCGGCGCCGACTTCGTCATCGCCAAGCCGTTCAACCCGGAAAAACTGAAAAACCTGCTCGACGACACCAATCGCTATCATCGCTCCCGCGCCAAGGAGCGGCATGTGCTGGTGGTCGAGGATGATCCCGACCTGCGCCGCGATGTGGTGCGCGTGCTGAAACAGGTGGGTTATAAGGTGTCGTGGGCCGCCAATATGGAGGACGTCTTCTTCGACCATAATCTGGGTCTGATCGATGTGGTGCTGACGGCGGTGCTGATTCCCGGAATCGGCGGCATCGAAGGCACAGCGCAAATCAAGAAGGACCATCCGCACGTCAAGGTTATCGCCATGTCGCAGGGCGTGGACGAAACCATTACGGCGGTGCACGTTCTGTCGGCGGCGCAGGCGGCGGGCGCGGATGCGCTGCTGGCAAAGCCATTTCATATGCCTGAATTGCTGCGCGTTATGACCAGCCTGATCCGCGCTCCCGACGCACCCGCCGAAAACGCCAAGCAGGCGGAGATCGACGCGCTGTTCAATTAAGCATTATGCGTCGGCGCCGCTATGCGGTGCGGGCATTGCGGCGAGGTTTGCGCTTCGTGGCGGCAGCTTCTCGCACGATCGCCTTCTTACGCCCGGCTCTCGTCCTCTCCCATGTACATGGGGAGAGGGAATTCAAGCGTGCGGGCCTAAAACAGGACGTGCGGATTCATGATGCGCTTCGGATCGAGCGACAGACGCACCGCGCGCATGGCTTCGACAGCGACCGGATCTTTATATTGCAAGGCCTCCTGCGTCTTCATGCGACCGAGGCCATGTTCAGCCGAAATCGAGCCCTCATACTTGTGGACGAGATCATGAACGACCTTGGCGCCTGCGTCGCGCAGGGCGTTGAACTCGGCGGCGTCCATGCCTTCAGGCACGATGACGTTAAAGTGGACATTGCCGTCGCCGACATGGCCGAACGCCACCAGCCGTGCGCCGGGCAGAAACGCCTGAACCGCCTTGTCGCCCTCTTCGATATAGTCGGCCATGCGCGACAGCGGCACCGAGACATCATGCTTCCACGCCGCGCCTTCAGCCTTTTCGGCAGCGGAATGGTCCTCGCGCAGACGCCAGAATTCCGCCGCCTGGGTCTCATTCTGGGCGATGACGCCATCGACGATCAGGTCTTCCTCAAAGGCCGCGCCCAGCACGCGCTCCATGGCCGCCTGCGCCCCGTCCGGATCGCCCGAGGCGACCTCGATCAGCGCATACCACGGATATTCGCCTTCAAGCGGCTCGCGCGTATCGGGAATGTGCTTCAGCACCAGCGACAGGCCGTAGCGGCCCATCAGCTCGAACGCCTCGACCTGACCGCCGGTTTCCTGCTTGGCGCGCACCAAAAGGTCGATCGCCTTCTGCGCCGTCTCGAACGCCACGATGGCGGTGGCGCGTGAATTCATGATCGGGAACAGTTTCAGCGACGCCGCCGTGATGATCCCCAATGTGCCTTCGGCGCCGATGAACAACTGCTTGAGATCGTAGCCGGTATTGTCCTTACGCAGGCGCTTCAGGCCATGGAAAATCTCGCCGTTCGGCAACACGACCTCAAGCCCCGACACCAGATCTCGCGTCACGCCGTAACGCAGCACCGCCGTGCCGCCGGCGTTGGTGCTGATCACGCCGCCGACGGTCGCTGTGCCTTCTGCGGCCAGAGACAGCGGAAAATAGCGTCCGGCCTTTTCGGCGATCTGCTGGGCTTCCAAAAGGCTGAGGCCGGTTTCAAGCACCATGGTGTCGTCGGTCGGCGCCACGTCGCGCACCGCCTTCATACGCTCAAGAGAAAGCAGAATTTCGCCGAAAGGAATCTGTCCGCCGACCAGACCGGTGTTACCGCCCTGCGGCGTGATGGCGACGCCCGCGTCAGAGCAGATTTTCACTACCGCAGCGACCTCTTCGGTCGATTTCGGCATGACGAGCAGGGGGGTATGGCCCTTCCACTTGCCGCGCCATTCCGTCAGCTTCGGATCGAGGCGCGCCGGATCGTCGCTGTAACCGGCTTCTCCCACGACGGCCTTGATACGCGCCAGGACATCGGCGGAGACAGCGGGGACTTCGGTTTCGGGCGTGGACATAAGCAGGCTCGACAGGATGGACGTTGCGGAAACTCAAGGTGGGCGTTAAGCGAGGATGCGCGCTTTCGCAAGTCATAAAACCTGAGTCGATGATGCAATCTGGCTTACATCCCACCGGTCAGCATCCCAGCCCGGCGGTCGGCGTCGTGTGTCGTCGCGGCGACGAGGTTCTGCTCATTCGGCGCGGACGCCCGCCGCGTCAGGGCGAGTGGTCGATTCCCGGCGGCAAGGTGAATTGGGGTGAGGGGCTGCACGCGGCGGCGCTGCGCGAGCTTTACGAGGAAACCGGCGTGCGGGCGCATATCGGTGATCTTCTGGCCGTTTATGAGATTGTCGAGCCGGACTTTCACTATGTCCTGATCGACTACGCCGCTGACTGGATCGAGGGTGAGCCCTGCGCCGGAGACGACGCTGACGAGGCGCGTTTCATGCCCTTCGATCAGGCGCTTACCCTTGTAAAGCAAGCCGATCTGCGTGACGTTTTGCTGCGCGCGCAAAATTCGATTTGCGACTGAGAATCCCCAAATGAGGGAAAAATCCGGGCGATGTGCGTCATTTAGGCGCGCCATGATTGTGTTTTTCAGAAAAATATGGTTAATGATCCGTTAACGAGGGCGGGCTCGAACAGCCATAGCCAGTCGTTACGCGGACCCTATTTAGGCGCCATTCTCATGGGCTTCGAAAAGTTCTGCGATTCATCCGGCTCTTCAAAATGATGAGCCGTGTGTCGATGTGGTTATTAGTAAAAGGGTTATCTCATGAAGAAAATCGTAATGACTTTGGCCGCTCTTGCGGTCGTGGCGGGTTCCGCCTTTGTCGTCAATCAAGCTGTCGCCAAACAAGTGGCTACCTGCTTCTGCACACCGCAAT
>DATMTF010000289.1:0-8885 GCA_035565015.1 Asticcacaulis sp.
GGGGGACCAGGGCGCGGGGCCATGAACGATCTCAATATCCCACAAAGGGCGGGCTTCAAGCCGTTCACGCGCGTCGTCACCGCGCCGCCGGCCTGGCCGTGGGATCAGACACGCGCGGCGCGGCTGGAAGCGCAGCACACATCCCCTTTATCTGGCGACGATGTCACGGTCATCGTGCGTCGTCTCAGCGGCTGGGCGTGGAACGAACCTGGCAAGTTCGTCGCGATCTACCTGCGCGGCGTCGATCTGCGTGAAGGCCTCAAATTCCAGGTCGAAGCCCAGGGGCAGACTCTCACCATCGACATGCCCTCGCGCGCGAGCAAGATTGCGCAGAGTCGTGACAGGGCCCAGATCCTGGCGTTTGGCGGCGTGATTCTGGTGGGCCTGATCGCTATGGCGAGTCTGGCCCTGCATCGCCGCGCCGCAGAGGCCGATCAACTCACGCAACTGGAGGCGCGCCTGGAGCAGCAGGCGCATCAGGCGGAACGGTCGCGCCGCGCCCATGCCGATGCGCTGGCGCTGGACGATCTTGGCGTGCGCAACCGGACGATCGATCAGGCGATGGACGATCTCAAAACCTTGAGCCTGAAACGCGATCCCAACGCCAGGATCGACGCCTTCTACTGGAACCATGGTTATTGGGCGGTGGAGGCGCGGGGAACATCCTCACCCGTCAATGACGTCACTGTACCCTTACGCAGAGCGACGAAGCCTGTGCGCAAGGGCGTGTGGCTCTGGGTGTCGGCCAGTGAAGATGGAGCCGGTTCATGATCGACGATTACCTGTCGTCAAGAAAGCGGCCTCAAACCCGGTCGATGGAGATTCCCCTACTGGCCTGGGGTGTCGCAGGTCTGCTGGCTCTGGTCGGGCTCGGTGTCCTGTTTCTATCACGACCGACGGACGCCAAGGCGCGCCTCGTGGCCCTGGAGGCGCAAAGCAAGAGCATCCGCTCGGCTACCGACGCGCGGGGCGATCTGACGTCGTTTTCGGCGGGCTCCGTGTGCGCCGGACAGGTCGATGACGCTTTGCGCAACCAACTCACCAACGCTTTGATGAACAGTGGCCTGAAAGTCGAGGCGCTCGATATCTCCGACGCCGGTCAAGCGGGCGATCGCTTCCCGCTTCGCGCGTACAAGCTGACCCTCAAAGGCAGCGGAAGCTATGAAGAGGCGATGCGCGTCCTGCAGGCGCTGAAGCGTTACCAACCCAGATTGTTCCTCGATACCCTGTCCTTGCGCAACGAGACCAGTTTAGTGGACCTTGATGTAGAGGGGCGTCTGTTCTGTCGATGGAAAAGCTGAAGCCCTATCTGATGGTGAGCGCGTGCGGCGTCATCGCCGTCCTTATTTTGTCCTTATTGTTCGATCCGACGCGCGCGGACGTTAAACAGATGAATGCATTGCAGGCGCTTAAAGTCCGAGGCGAAGCGACATCCTCTTTGAACCCCGTCAATGACGACGTCACGCTTCTTAGCAGCCGTCCGGTTTTCATCATGAGCACGGGCGTTGGGGCGTACAAGGATAAGACGTTTCAGATCTTCGGATTGTCGATCTCACCCGGCCGTAAGGCGGCGCTGGTTGCGATCGACGGAGGCCAGCCCGCCTGGATCAGCGTAGGGCAGGTGAGCGACGATGTGCAACTGACGGACGTCACCGCCACCTCGGCGCGCTTCGACACGCCTTTGGGCGAACGCATTATCAGCATCAATGATGCGCCGACGCAGCAAGGCTCCGCCTCGTCATCGGCGGCAGGGGGATAGGATTTGAGTTTGCGTCTTCGATCGAGTTTGGCGACCTTGAGTGTTAGCCTGCTTTCTGCGCCTCTGGCGCTCGGCGCCGCTATTCCGGCGAGCGCCTATGCCGCCACCGGCCAGCAGACCTATATATTCGCGTTCAAGGACGCGGACATTTCGCAGGTCGCCCAGGAAATCCTGGGCAACAGCCTCGGCGTCGCTTACCGCGTTGAGCCGGGTGTAACCGGCAAGATGACCTTCACCATCGAGCAACGCCTAACGCGCGCGCAGCTCCTGGCGGCCTTTGAAACGGCGCTGGCGCAGTACGATGTGGTCATGACGCATGATGGCGATACAGTTGTCTTGCAATCCCGTAAAACCGCTGCTGTGGGCGGACAGATCACGACCGGCGCGTCACGCCCCTCCGGCGTCGGCTATCAGGTCCGCGCTGTGCCGATCAATTACGGCTCCGCCAGCGAAATCGCCAAAGCCTTGGGCACAGTGTCCGATTCCAACATGGTCCTGTTCTCATCCGACAAGCTGAATCTGATCATTCTTGGCGGGCGGGCGGAAGAACTTGACAACGCCCTGACGACCATCGCCCTGTTTGACAAGAGCACGCTGGCGGATTCGAGGATCCACTTTTTCAATCTGAGCAATGCGAGCGCAGAGGATGTGGCTGACGATCTCGGCAGCATCCTCAAGGCGTCGGGGACCTCGAGCGTCGCAATTGCGCCTATGAAGCGGCTCAACGGCATTTTCGCCTTCTCGCAGTCGAGCCAGGCCCTCGACCAGGTCGGGGAATTCATCCGCCGACTGGATGTGCCGTCGCAGGATATGGCGACGAAGGTGTTCGTCTATCATCCTAAGGGCGCCTCGGCCGAAAGCCTCGCCGCCACGCTCAGCGCCGTCGCGGGCATCAGCTCAGGCGCGAATGAGCCCTCAGCATCGCCGGTGGATTCGTCCTCAACGACGAACGATCAAGCGGCGGGCTCCAGGCTGGCGGCGGCTTCTGCCCAGGGCTCTCAGCCCATGAGCGCCAATGGACAGAATATCCGCATCGTCGCCGATAAGGACACCAATTCGGTGATCATCGATGCGCCCGATGCGGTTCTCGTTCACCTGCAGCAGGTGTTGCAGGATATCGACCGCGAGCCGGCGCAGATCTTTATCGAAGCCTCGATTGTCGAGGTCACGCTCAACAAGGATCTCAATTACGGCATCGATTGGTCGAAGCTTGCCTCGCATGGCGACCTGACGGTGAGCAACTACACATCCAACTCCACCTCGTTCTCGCCGATTGCACCGGGATTTTCGGCGACCTATGTCGGCAGCGATATCTCCGCAGCGCTAACCGCCTTAAGTTCTCAGTCCAAGGTCAAGATTGTCTCGGCGCCCAAGATCACCACGATTGAGAACTCCCCGGCGACCTTGCAGGTTGGCGACCAGGTGCCCGTGGTCGTACAGTCCGCCCAGTCGACCACGACCAGTACGGCGCCGCTGGTCAATTCTGTTGATTACCGAGACACAGGCGTGCTGCTCAAGGTGACGCCGCGTATCACCAATGGAAACCGCATCCTCCTCGACATCTCCCAGGAGGTTAGCTCGGTCGCTAAAACCGTAACGTCTGGCATCGACTCGCCGACCATCAATCAACGCAAGCTCGCCTCCAGCCTGATCGTGCCCGAAGGCGCCGTCGTCGCTCTTGGCGGGCTGATCAGCTCCAGCGACTCCACCAGCGACAACGGCGTGCCGGGCTTGAAGTCCATTCCGCTTATCGGTGGTCTGTTCAAAGGGCAGACCAATAGCGGTCAACGAACCGAGCTGATCATTCTTCTCAAGGCGCGCATCATGCGAGATCAATCCGACTACACGGCTCTGACCAGCAATCTCAGCGCCGATCTGAAGGATCTGATGCGCAGCGGCTTTATCGACGTGTCAGCGAACCATGCCACGCCATGAGGATCCGCAGGCAGGCTACGCCAGTCTCACAGCCATTATCCTGTGCGCGGCGCTTTCGATCCTGTGCACGGGGATGATCACCTTGGCGACATCGCAGGCGAGATCCGCTAAACGCGCCCTTTATCGCGCCCAGCAGCAGGAGGCGATGAATACGGCGCTGTTGCGCACGGGCGCGCATATCGCCATGATCTCTGGCGCGGCGACCGTGACGCGGGATGAGGCGATAGCGACGCCGCAAGGGACGATGACGGTTCATGTCCGCGCCGAGCAGGAGGCGCGTAAATGGCCATTGGGCCAGATCGAAAAGGTTGATCCCAAGATTCTGGCCGACTACACCGCCTTAAGCCCGGAAGCGCTAGGGCAAACGCAAAACCAGGATTGTCGAAAGACCTTATTTTCCGAGGTCGGTCAGACGCCGCCGGATCATGCGTTTCCAAAGCCGGTTGGCCTGATTGCGTCGGGCAGCCACGACGGTGAGGTCTGGCGCCTGCGCGCGGTCAGCGGCAATCGCGTCATCGAGGAAGATGTGCGCTTTTTAGGTGATCCATCGCATATTTACGCAGTAGTGTCGCAAGACGAGAAAGCCCTGGGGGAGTCGCCGACATGCCGGTACCTGAAAACGCAGCCGTGATCGAAGACAAGCTTCGGGAGGATCCTGAAGGCGGTTACACCCTAACGGAAATGCTGGTCGTGATCGTCATCATCGCCCTGATCGCTGCGGTGCTGACGCCGTCGCTGCTTGGCCAGCTCGGTCGGGCGCGCGCCAAGACGGCCAGCCTGCAACTGGATACGACCACGACCTCGCTTGACATGTTCAAGGATGATGTCGGTCGGTTTCCGACGCAGCAGGAAGGTCTCAAGGCTCTTGTTACCGATCCCGGAATTGATGGCTGGCTTGGGCCCTATTTGAAATCGGACAAGTCGATCGATGATCCCTGGGGACGTCCTATCGTCTATGCGATCAGCGCCGAAGGCGCGAGCGTGACCATTCTTGGGGCGGATGGCAAGCCCGGCGGGCAGGGGGCCGACAAGGATATCACCGAGACGGTGAAGTAGGGCGTGCCTGAAAGCGCCATTGTCATCGAATTTTCGGCCGCTGCGCTCGTTGGCGCGAGTATCGGCGCATTCGCTGCGACCGCGGCGGTACGCCTGGCTGATGGGCGCAATCCGTGGCATGGGCGGTCGTGTTGCGACGGCTGCGGGAGGCAGCTTTCCGTCTACGAGACTATTCCGATTATTAGCTATGTGACGTCTCGAGGAAGGTGCCGGACCTGTCACGCTAAGATCGATTCATTGCATCCGGTATCCGAAAGCACTGGTCTCGTCCTCTTGCCTTTGTGCCTGTGGTTGCGGCCTGGGTTGGATGGGGTGCTTCTGGGCGCGCTCGCCATGTTGCTTCTGACAACCGCCATTGTGGACTTGCGCACCTATCGGTTGCTGGATGTTTTCACGATACCGATTGCGGCGGTCAGCGCTATGCTGGCCTACACGCATCACGAACTTGCGACGGGCTTTGCCGCATCCGCATTAAGCGCATCAATCCTGTCCCTGCTTAAGTTTGCACTTGAGCGGAGGCGGCAAAAGTCCGTGCTGGGTTGGGGAGACGTGAAGCTTGTCGCTGCATTGGCGTTGGGCCTGTGCGACGGGACGCCGGTGATGATGTGTGTCGCCGCTTGCTTTGGACTGGTTGCGGTTCCAATCCGGTCGAAACAAAAGGCTGGCGCCATACCGTTTGGGCCCATGCTTTCGGCGGCGACGATGTTGACCTACCTTGTGTTCAAAGACCATTTTTGATCGTGCAAAGCCGTTTCGGGAAAGCGCATGTGACGCCTTTTATGATGCTGGCTCCGGCTGGCTATGAACGTCTATTGATTGCGCATTGAGATTAAGCGATGACTATAGGGGGAGGGGCGCGATGTCCGATTTCGATCTCGTTCGCGAAGATGTTCTCGACCGCATGCTCACGGAGGGCTTGATCACGCCCGAAGCCGTCGGCCGGGCGCGGGTCGTGTCCGATCGCACCGGCCAGCCGCTTGAGCAGGTGCTCAATCAACTGGGCCTGCTGTCAGATGAGGATCTGGCCATCGCCTACGCGGCGGTAACCGGCTTGCCCGTCTGGGATTTGGGCTTTGAGCCGCCGATAGTCGATTTGGCGGACGTCGGCGTGGGGCAGGAATTTCTGCGCAAGGTAAGGGCTTTACCCATCCGTCTGGACGGTGAAACCCTGGTGTGCGCCGTTTGCGATCCATTCGACGATGAAATGCGCGCCGGCCTGGGCTTCGCCACCGGGCGCGACGTGCGGTTCCTTGTTGCGCGGCTGGGCGACTGGCGGCGCGCCTTCGATGCGGACGCTTATGAGATTCAAAGCGATAGCTTCCTCGATGAACGCCGCGTCGAACGCGACATGGCTTTCGTTGAAGATCACGGCGTTGAAGGCAAGGCGGTTGAATTGGTGACTCAGGCCTTTGCCGCCGCCGTAGAGCGCAACGCCTCGGATATCCATTTCGAGCCCAGACGGAATGATCTTTTGATCCGTTTGCGCGTCGATGGCCGCATGATCGATTACATGACCGTCTCGTCCGATCTGGCAGGCCCTTGCGTCTCACGCATCAAGGTGTTGTCCAATCTTAATGTCGGAGAGCGAAGGCTGCCTCAGGACGGGCGCGCCTCGTTCATCAATGCCGGGCGCTCGATTGATGTTCGCGTCGCCACTTCGCCCAATGTGTTCGGCGAGAGCGCGGTGCTGCGACTTCTCGACCGGGCCAGCGCCCCTCAGGATATCGCTTCACTGCATTTACCGCCTCATATCGTCGCGCTTCTCGATAAGGCCGTGCGCGCGCCGCACGGTCTTTTCCTCGTTACCGGCCCGACGGGGTCGGGTAAGACGACCACGCTTTACGCCTTGCTGGCGGCCTTCAAGGGCTCGGGCAAAAAGATATTGAGCGTCGAGGATCCGGTCGAACGGCATTTTGAGCACGTCTCGCAGACCCAAGTGCAAAGCGGCATCGGCCTGACCTTCGCCACATGCCTACGCTCCTTCCTGCGCCAGGATCCGGATGTCATCCTTGTCGGGGAAATCAGAGACGCCGAGACGGCGGCGGTCGCCGTGCAGGCGGCCATGACAGGGCACCTTGTGCTGGCGTCCGTCCATGCCAATACCGCTCTTGCGGTTGCGCCGCGACTTCATGATATGGGCATTGAACCTTACCAACTGGCGGCTTCGATGAAAGGCGTGGTGGCGCAGCGCCTGGTGCGCAGGCTCTGCTCGGCCTGTCGTCAACCTTGCGAGGCCAGTGAGGGCTTGATGGGTCTGGCGCGCCGTCTCGGTCAGCCCGCTCCTGCGCGCGCTTTCGAGCCAATAGGCTGCCCCAAATGTCGTGGCTCGGGCTATTTAGGACGCATCGCCTTGGCCGAAGGCTATTGGAGCGATGACCGCTTTTTGGGGCTGGTCAGCGCCGGCGCGCATCTTGAGACCCTTAAAACCTGGTGGCGCGAAACCGAGCAGATTTCAATGGCGGCGGAAGGGCTCCGGCAGATCGAACTTGGCGAGACCACGCTTGAAGAAATCCTCATGATCATCGACGCGTGAGCCATGAGCGCCCTGGTAAGCTTTCGCTATAAGGCCGTGCAGCCGAACGGCAAGTCCAAACAGGGAAGCATTTACGCGTCCAGCGAAGCCGACGCCTATGCGCGCCTTAGGGCGGAGAATTTATCGCCGCTCCTGATCCGAACGGATGCCGCGCAGGCGACCAAATCCAGAGCTGGGCCCGGATATAGCCTCTTGCGCCGGCTTAGGCGCAAATCCATCACCGATCAGGAGCTTGAAGACCTGTTCCGCAATCTTGCGGTTCTGCTTCACGCCGGCGCGGATATCCGCACGGCCCTGGGGGTGCTGGGGCAGGAAACCGCGGGCCTGAGGCTGGTGTCACAGGCCATTCTGGGCGGCTCCAGTCTGGATCTGGCCCTGGCGCCGGTTATTCCCAAACCCCTGTCCCATCTGCGTGGACTGATCGCAGCAGGCGAGGCGAGGGGGGACATCTCCGCGGGCCTCGAGAGCGCGGCCAGCGTTTTGGCGATGCGCCGCAAGATCCGCCAGCAACTGTTTGAAGCCTTGAGTTATCCCGCTTTCGTTTTCATAAGCGCCATAGCCGCCCTGAGCATCATTCTTCTCGTAGTGGTCCCCGCGATCGCGCCGCTTTTGGTCGATAACGGTCAAAGACTGCCGATCTATTTTTCGTTCATTTTCGCTATCAGTCAGGGGCTTGGATATGGTTGGCCATATCTCTTGGCGGCCCTCCTTATGGCCGCGATCGCGGCGAGTCTCGGGTGGCGCTTTGGCGGCTTGAAAGCCTGGACCGACCGATGGCTCCTGGATGGTCCGCTCGGCTCTATCGCGCGTGCTCTGGTCTATGGCGGGTATTCCCGCGCTCTGGGCGAGAGCCTCCAGTCGGGCGCCAGCATTCTAGATGCGCTTCGGCTGTGTCAGCGAAGCCTGGCGAACACTGAGGCCCGTAAGCGAACCGATATCGTCTCAACCATGATCCGTCAGGGACGAACCTTGAGCGACGCCTTTCGAGAGGTTCGTGGCTTGCCCCGAACGATCGTTCGCCTTTGCGAAGTTGGGGAAGCGTCCAGCACGCTTGGTCCGATGCTGATGCGCGCTGGCGAGCGCGAAGAGACGGCTGCACTGGTCAAGATCGACAAGGGCTCTAAGCTTCTGGGGCCTTTGCTGATTATTGGCCTTGGAGCGCTGATTGGCGGCCTGATGGCGGGTGTGCTGACCGCACTGACGGATATCGGGTCCGTAAGTGGCGCCTGACGAGGGCCCATGAAGGCCTTATCGTAAGCTGCGCGTAACTACCAGCTCATAAGGGGGCGTAAGGTCGTTGCCGCCAAACTACATTGCGCTTAAGACTCCAATAGATCGGCACTGGTCTAAGGAGTCACAACGACCTGGGTGCGGTTGCCAGCTTTATCGTACGTATATTTGACGACGGTCCCATTAGGATAGTCGACTTCAACCACGCGCCCGTTGGCATCATATTTGTAGCTTGTGGCGCCGGCAAAGGCTTGCGCGGCTACAACACCGCTGGCGATGAGCGCGACTGCAAACACCAATGACGCTGGCTTAAGGATCCGCATTCACCCCTCCTTCGTTCGGCAGATTTTGACAAAACATCTCGCCGATATT
>DATMTF010000290.1:0-9033 GCA_035565015.1 Asticcacaulis sp.
CTGCGGTTTCCTGGGGCCGAACGGGGCGGGCAAGACCTCCAGCGTGCGCATGATGCTGGGGCTGACGGCGCCGACGCGCGGCGAGATCGAGGTGCTGGGCGGGCCGGTCGGGCGGGCGCTGGACCGGATCGGCTTCATGCCGGAAGAGCGCGGGCTTTACCGCAAGATGAGCGCCCTGGACGTGATCGTGTTTCTGGCGGGGCTCAAGGGCGTCAAGGCGTCCGTGGCGCGCGAACGCGGGCGAAAGATGCTGGAGGCACAGGGGCTGGGGGCGTTCGCCCATGCGCAGATCCGCTCGCTCAGCAAGGGCATGTCGCAGAAGGTGCAACTGATCTCGTGCCTCGTGCATGAGCCGGAACTGGTCATTCTTGACGAGCCGTTCTCAGGGCTGGACCCGGTCAATCAGGACGGGCTGGAGACGGTGATCCGCGATCTGGCGCGCCGCGGGGCGACGGTTTTGTTCTCCACCCATGTCATGCAGCACGCCGAGCGTTTGTGCGAGAAGGTGGTGCTGATGGCCAAGGGCGAGAAGCGCTTTGAGGGGACGCTGAAGGCCGCAAGGGCGGCGGCGCCGCGCTATCTCGATCTGGAAGGCGCCTTGTCCGAGGCCGACTGTCTGGCCCTGCCGGGGATTGCGGCGGCGGAAGCGGTCGCAGAGGGCGAGGGCGGACGGCTGTGGCGCTGCCGCTTGGCCGCCGAGGCCAGCCCGCATGAGGCGCTCAAGGCGGCGTTCCTCAAAGGGCTGGACGTGCGGCGGTTCGAGGCGCGCGAGCCGAGCCTGCACGATGCGTTTATCGTGCTGACCGGGGAGGGGGCCGTTCATGTCTAAGACGCTGTTGATCGCGAAACGCGAATATCTGGCCTTTGTGAAGACGATCGGCTTCTGGCTGTCTCTGGTCACCCTGCCTTTGCTGATTACGGCGGTGATCGCGGTGCCGCTGCTGCTGCGCCAGACCGCGCCGGTGACCGTGCTGTCGGTGGCGGTGCTGGACTTAAGCGGGGACCATGTCGAAGGCGATCTCGACGCGCTGATCCGGGCGCAGGCGACGCAAGCCGAAGGGCTGGAAGGTCTGGCGGCGAAGATGGCGCACGCCGATCAGGTGCGGCTGGCGGCCTTGCCTGCGGGGCTGGACGTCGGCATGACGCCCGCCGAGGCCGAGGCGAAGATACCGGCCATGCTGAACGCGCCGGACGCGAAGGTGAGCAATATCATCGTCGTTTATGACCAGAACGATGTGCTGCAATTCCATATCTGGTCCACGCAAAAGCAGAAGGGCAAGCTGGCCGACAGGCTGCAATGGGATCTGCACGGGCTGCAATATTACAAGCTGGCGCGCGAGCATGGCGTCGATGCGCAACTGGCTCATGATATGCGCGAATCGCGCGCCAATATCGTCAGCCTGACCCCGGTGGCCGAAGGCGGGGGCGACGGCTTCAGCCAGGCCCTGCGTGAGAATGCGCCGAGGCTGGCGGGCATGCTGACCGGCTATCTGGCCTGGATGAGCATCTTCTCGTCGTCGATGATCCTGCTGTCCGGCGTGATCGAGGAGAAGTCGAGCAAGGTGCTGGAGGTGGTCTTGGCCTCCAGTTCGGCGGAAAGCCTGCTGATCGGCAAGGTGCTGGGCGTGGCGGGTGTGCTGCTGAGCGTGGCCTGCATCTGGGCGCTGGGCGGCTGGGCGTTGGCGGCGACGGGGATGAGCTTCATCCCGCCGGAAATTCTGCATGGCGTTCAGGCGGGGCTGAGCGGGCTGTTCTCGCCGCTGCATATCGCCCTGCTCGTGGTCTATTTCGCCTGCGGTTATCTGATGTTCGGCGTCAGTTTCGCGGCCATCGGCGCCTTTTGCGAGACGCAGAAGGACGCTCAGGCGATCATGGGGCCGATGATGATCGTGCTGATGATCCCGATGCTGTGCATGCAGTCGGCCATGGTCGCGCCGGACTCGCCGGTGATACGCTGGCTGTCCTTCGTGCCGATCTTCACGCCCTTCCTGATGCCGCTGCGACTGGCCGATTCCGTGCCGTGGTGGGAGATCGCGCTGAGTCTCGGTCTGATGATCGTGGTGGCGTGGCTGATGATCGGCGTCGGCCGCCGCGCCTTCCGCCAGGGCGCGTTGGCGGGCGGACGCCTGAGCTGGGGCCGACTGGCGCGGATCGCGACAAAGCGGGAAGGGATGTGAGGGGGGGGATAACGTCCCCCATCCATAAACGCGGTGATTGGGGTAAGGAAGGGAATCCACAGATGACACAGATGTTCAGGACAACCTCACGCTACCGCTAACGACAGGGATGCGTTCCCCATCCAGAATCCCGAGTTTCACGTACGACATGGATAAAAGCCCCCGCCGCGTAGCGGCCTGCTCCTAAGGATCGCCAACCGCCGATAGCGGTAGCGTGCAATCCACCCTGAACATCTGTGTAATCTGTCGATAAAAAAGACTGGCGGCTGACCATGCAAAGACGCCGGCAAATGAACGAAGAAAACAGACTTAAAGCAGCGGCTGGCTTGAGAGGGTCAGGGTGCGGGCTTCGGGGGGGCCGGTGAGGCGGCCGGTCAGGTTGAAGACGTCGGACAGGTGGGTTGCGGTGAAGACCTTTTCCGGGGCGGCCAGGGCTTTGAGTTCGCCTTTGTGCATCAGCAGGATGTCGTCGGCGAATTGCGCGGCCAGGTGCAGGTCGTGCAGGGAGAGGACGATGGTCTGGCCTTCGGCGGCGCGTTGTTTCAGGCGGATCAGCACCTGTCTCTGCCACGCCGGGTCGAGCGCGATCAGCGGTTCGTCGAGCAGCAGGGTCGAGGCCGGGCTGGCCAGCACGCGCGCCAAAAGGACGCGGGCGCGCTGTCCGCCGCTGAGGCCGAAGACGCCGCGGTCGCAGACCTCGTGCAGGCCCAGAGCCTCCAGTTCGGCAAAGGCGCGCTGACGGGCCAGGTCCGGCGTCAGATGCTGGGCGCCGAGCGCGGCGATGTCGACGCACGGCAAGTCCCAGGCGATCGAGCGCTCCTGCGGCAGATAGGCGATATGACCGGCGCGGATCGGCGGCGGCATGTCCCTGATGAGCTTGTAATTGAGCGCGATCTCGCCTGCGCTGAGCGGCAGAAGGGCGGCCATCGCCTTGAGCAGGGTGGTCTTGCCCGCGCCATTGGGGCCGACCATGACATAGAGCCTGCCGGGCGGAAGGTCGGCGCTGACGCCGCGCACGACCTCGTGGCCGGAGAGTTTGACGCTGACATGGTCAAGTTTCAGCATGGTCTAGTCCTGCATCCAGGATCGGGCGCTGCGCCAGGCCAGCAAAGCGAACAAAGGGGCGCCGACCAGCGAGGTGACGACGCCGAGGCGCAGCTCGCCCGTGGCCGGGATCATGCGCACCAGCGCGTCGGCGATCAGCACGATGATGGCGCCGGTCAGGGCCGAGGGCGCGATCAGCCGGTAGGGATCCTTGACGCCCATGGCGCGCACGAAATGCGGAGCGGCCAGGCCGACAAAGCCGATCACGCCCGCGACCGCCACCGACAGTCCGGCCAGCAGGCTGGCGCCGATCACCACCACCTGCGTCAGCCGCACCATGTCCACGCCCATCGAGCGCGCGGTTTCTTCGCCGAGCGTCAGATAGCGCAGGCCCTTGGCCAGCCGGAAGCTCAGCCCGCCCGCAATGGCGAGGCCGAGCAGGCACATCAGCACGTCCCAGATATTGCGGTTTTCGACCGAGCCCATCATCCAGCCCAGCATCTCGGCGGTGGTGACCGGCGAGGGCGACAGGTTGAAGACCAGCGCCATCAGCGCGCCGCACAGGGCCGACAGGCCGACGCCGAGCAGGATCAGCGACTGGCGCTGCGGGAAGCGCTCGACGAAGACGAGCAGGATGATGGCGACGACCACGGCGCCGATCAGAGCGAAACCGGCGACCGCGAAGTCGAGCAGGCCGAGGCCCAGAACAATGGCGATGGCGGCGCCCAGTCCTGCGCCCGCCGAGACGCCGAGCAGGCCGGGCTCGGCCAGCGGATTGCGCAACAGGCCCTGCATCAGGGCGCCGCTCATGCCCAGCATGGCGCCGACCCCGGCGGCGGCCAGATTGCGCGGCAGGCGGATGCCCCAGACGATCTCGGCGCCGATCGACTTCCAGTGGATCAGGGCGTCGAGCCACATGCCGCCGCTTAAAGGCACGTCGCCGAACAGCAGCAGCAGGGCGATCAGCAGGGCGACGAAGGCGCCCAGCCAGCTCATCAGGGCGGTCAGGGACAGAGTCATCAGGGGGTCGTCTCCTGAGAGAGGTCGCGCAGGGCGTAGATGCTGAACCAGCCGCCGCAGGCCATGGCGGCGTCGGGCAGGGCGAAATGTGGCGTCTTTTCGATCAGGGCGCGCACCAGAGGCTGACGGCCCGGCACGCGCCGCATGGCGTAGCGGTCGTCGTAATAGCCGAGCGCGAACACGTCGGGCTTCATGGCGATCAGGGCTTCCGGGGAGATGGAGAAATAGCCCTTTTGCGTCGTCGCCAGCCGGAAGCCCAGGGTCGTCAGCATGTCGCCGGTCAGGGTGTCGGCGCCCGCGCTGGTTCCGGTCGGGGTGTAGTAGAGAACAGAGCGGCCGTGGCCGATATTGCGCACATCCGCCAACGCCTCGTCGAATCTGTGCGCGGCGATCTGGGCGCCCGCCTCGGCGTCGAGCGCGGCGCCGACCTTGAAAAGCTGGGCGCGGGCGGCGGCGAAGGACTGCACGTCGTCAATATTGACGACCTTGATTCCGCGGCGTTGCAGTTCCTGAATCAGGCGCAGATCGCCGCCCCAGGTGCGCACCGCCATGTCGGGATGAAGGGCGAGGACGGATTCGAGTCGCGGCTTGACGCGGCGCATCCCCTGCGCACGGTCGCGAAACCAGGAATCGGCGTAGCGCGCGTGGTCGGACAGGGCCAGCACGCGGTCGCGCTCGACCAGACCCAGCACATATTGATCGGCGCATTCGTCGAGGGAGACGAGGGTGGGGCCGCGCGCCAGAGCGGGCGCGGCGTCTGACAGCATGAGAAAGCTCGCGCAAAGGGCGAGTAATTTTCGCAGCGGCGCCACCGGCAATTGCTGTTACCCCTGATGAAAACCCGTCTTTCATTAACCCTGTTATCCGGGGATGAGATGCGGGGGGCGCGATGAACAGGGCTTTGAAAGCCGAATCCTTCGAACGTGGACAGGTCTATAAGGATTCTGGGCGCACAGGAACCGCCCGCATCCATCTTTTTCCGGGCGCGCGCCCGGCAAGGCGGCGGCGGACGCCGTTGCGGGACATCGAAGCGGAAAGTTCGGCGCGTATCCGGCTGACGCGGACGCAGGGCTGGGCTTTGGCGGGGTTTGCGGCGGCGCTGGCTCTGGCGGTCGGGCTGGCGCCGGGCGCGACGGGGGAGATGGTCTATCTGATGCTCTGGGGGCTGTTTGCGGGCAACGCCGTCTTGCGGCTGGCGGCGGCGCTGACGCCGCTGACGGGCGGCAAGACGCCCTATCTGCATCCGGGCCTGTTGCCGCGTTACACGGTGATCGTGGCGCTCTATCATGAGGCCGGAATCGCGGCGCAGGTGCTGGCGGCCATGCTGGCCCTGCGTTATCCGAAGGACCGGCTGGACATCGTGTTTGCGCTGGAGACCGACGATGCGGAGACAATCGACGCCCTGCGCGGGCTGGACCTGCCGGAGCATGTGCGGCTGTCGCTGACGCCGCCGGGCTTTCCGCGCACCAAGCCGCGCGCGCTGAATTACGCGCTGGCCGAGGCGCGCGGCGATCTGGTCGTGGTCTATGACGCCGAGGACCGGCCCGATCCGGGGCAGTTGCTGGAGGCGGCGCGCGCCTTCGCCGCCGGATCGCCGCGCCTGATCTGTTTGCAGGCGCCGCTGCGGCCCGTCGGCGGGCAGGGCTTTATCGCGCGCCAGTTCGCCGCCGAATATGCGGTGCAGTTCGATGTGATTCTGCCCGCCATGGCGCGGATCGGGCTGCCGTTTCCACTGGGCGGGACCAGCAACCATTTTCGCGTCGAGCCGCTGAAGAAGCTGGGCGGATGGGATGCGCACAATGTCACCGAGGACGCCGATCTGGGCGTGCGTCTGGCGGCGGCGGGCTATGAGAGCGGCCTGTTGCGCAGTCCGACATCGGAGACGCCGACCGGATGCAGCCGGTCGTGGCTGCCGCAACGGACGCGCTGGATCAAGGGTTATATGCAGACCCTGCTGGTGCATACGCGCGTCAAGCGCAGCGCGCGCGTCTGGGCGGGGCTGGGGCTGGGCGTCGGGATGAGCGTGCTGGCGGCCCTGGCCTATGCGCCGCTGAGCGTGATGATGCTGGCGACGCTGACGCTCTACAGCTTGCAGGCTTTGTGCGATCCGGCGCGCCCGGTCATGGCGCCGGGGCTGGCCGATCTTTTGCTGTTCGTGCTGGGCAATGCGGCGGCGCTGTGCGCGCTGGTGGTCGGGCAGAGGCGGGCGGGCCTGCGGGTGCGAATCGGAGATCTGGCGACGGCGCCGTTTTACTGGAGTTTGCAGACCCTGGCGGCGGTGTTTGCGCTCTATCAGTTGTTCGCGCGGCCGTTTCACTGGGACAAGACCGAGCATAAGCCGGTCGCGGCGCCGGGGTGTCAGGGGCTGCCGGCGGTCGATGAAAGGTAGTTTTTAAGAAAGCACCCCACCACCATTGGCTGCGCCAATGGTCCCCCTCCCCAAACGCTGCGCGTTCGGGGAGGTATAGGTTCATTCAGCCGGGGCCGTGGGTGTTGGGACCGGCCTTGGCGATGACCTGGTCGGCGACGAAAGGGTTGGACTGGCGCTCGATATGGAAGCTCGACATCGGGCCGTGACCGCAGACGAAGCGGACATCGCCTAAAGGCCAGAGTTTCTGGGTGATGGCGCTTAACAGGTCGGCGTGATTGCCGCGCGGGAAGTCGGTGCGGCCGATGGAGCCGCGGAACAGGACGTCGCCGACCTGGGCGAATTGATTGTCGGGCTGATAGAAGACGACATGGCCGGGCGTATGGCCGGGGCAGTGGATGACACGCCACTCCGTCTCGCCAAGCGTGACTGTGTCGCCGTCCTCCAGCCAGCGGTCGGGGGTGAAGCTTTCGCCTTCCAGCCCCCAGCGCGCGGCGTCTTCGGGGATGCGGTCGATCCAGAACTGATCGTCTATATGCGGGCCTTCGATGACGGCGCCGGTGCGGCGTTTCAGTTCGGCGGTCGCGCCCGCATGGTCGGCATGGCCATGCGTGACCCAGATTTTTTCCAGTTTCAGCCCGCGCCGCTTTATCTCATGCAATATGGGATCGAGATCGCCGCCGGGGTCGATGATCGCGCAGGCCCTGGTCGCATTGCACCACACGACCGTGCAGTTCTGCTGCAAAGGCGTGACGGGGGCGACGAACAGGCTGATCGACGTATCGGACATGTAAACTCTTGGCGGAATGCGTTGAAGGCTATGACTGCGCGGTTATGGCGCGCGGCGGGGGCGGGCGCAATCGTCCGTTAAGCAAAGATAGTTGCAGATTTAATTTATGCGTTATAGGCTCGATCCCATCGAGGCCCGCGCAGAGGCTGAAAAGGGGCGTATGGGCTTGAAAATAATCAACAAAAAAGGTGAAAAATGAGCTTATGGCGCATTAAGCCGCTGGATGCGATCCTCGCGACAGCCGAGAAAAAGTCGCTGCACCGCTCGCTGGGGGCCGTGCAACTGACCCTGCTGGGCATCGGGGCGGTGATCGGGACCGGGATTTTCGTGCTGACCGCGACGGCGGCGCAAAAGGCCGGTCCGGGCATGATGATCTCCTTCATTATCGCGGGTCTGGTCTGCGCTGTGGCGGCTTTGTGCTATTCCGAACTGGCGGCGATGGTGCCGGTGGCGGGTTCGGCCTATACCTATTCCTACGCCGTTATGGGCGAACTGGTGGCCTGGCTGGTCGGGTGGGCCCTGATTCTGGAGTATGCGCTGGGCGCCTCCGCCGTGGCGGTGGGCTGGTCCGGGCATATTGTCGGTTTCCTGAATGACATCGGCATACATCTGCCGCACGCTCTGACAGTGGGACCGCCGATCTCCTTCGGCTTTATCAAGGGCGGCGAGGTCGGAGGTATTATCAACCTGCCCGCCGTCATCATCACCGTGGTCGTCACGGCGTTGCTGATCATTGGAACCAAAGAAAGCGCCACGGCCAATGCGGTGCTGGTCGCCATCAAGATCGCCGCCCTGACCCTGTTCATCGTGCTGACCCTGCCGATGATCACCGGCCATATGAGCAACTTCCACCCGTTCACGCCTCGTGGCTGGGGCAATCCGTTCGACGGCTCCGGCACGGGCGTACTCGGTGCGGCCGCCTCGATCTTCTTCGCCTATGTCGGCTTCGACGCCGTATCGACCGCCGCCGAAGAAACCAAGAACCCGCAGCGGAATGTTCCGATCGGCCTGATTGCTTCGCTGCTGATCTGCACAATCTTTTATCTGCTGGTGGCGAGTGGCGTTATCGGTTCTTTCGGCGCGCAGCCTTTGATGGATCCGGCGACGGGCCAGTATTATGCTGACGGTTCGCCTGCCTTGTACGCCAGCGCGGCCTGTACATCGGCCCATGCGCCGTTGGTATGTTCACACGAAGCGCTGGCCTATGTGCTCCGTGAGGTCAACTCCAATCAATTATTCGGTAATTTAGTCGGTCTGGCGGCGACATTCGCTCTGCCTTCGGTCGTGTTGCTGATGATGTTCGGTCAAACGCGCGTCTTCTTTGTTATGGCGCGCGATGGCTTGCTGCCTAAAGGCCTGTCAGCCGTGCATCCCAAATTTAAAACACCATGGATCATCACCCTGGTTACAGGTGTCTTCGTCGCTATTGCCGCTGCTTTCCTTCCGGTGGGCTCCTTGGCTGATTATTCCAATGCCGGTACGCTATTCGCCTTCGCAGCGGTTTCGGTCGGCGTCATGATCTTGCGCTTCACCGACAAAAATCGCGTTCGCCCATTTCGCACGCCGCTTCTGTGGATCGTCGCGCCCCTGTCTATTGCAGGCTGCGTACTGCTGTTCATGAGTCTTGGCATGGA
>DATMTF010000291.1:0-2645 GCA_035565015.1 Asticcacaulis sp.
GATCCGGTCATGCCGGGCTGCCTGGGGCTGGACGCTATGTGGCAACTGGTCGGCTTTTACCTCGGCTGGCTCGGCCATCCGGGCCGCGGTCGCGCTCTGGGCGTCGGCGAGGTCAAGTTCACCGGTCAGGTTACGCCGGACGTGAAACTTGTCACTTACAAGATCGACATGAAGCGCGTCATGGCCGGTAAATTGATCATGGGCATCGGCGACGGGGTTGTTGAAGCCGACGGCAAACCCATCTATCAGGCGTCGGGCCTGCGCGTCGGCCTGTTCGACGCCAAAAGCCTGTAAGCCGCTCAAGACGGCGCGGGATCACCACAGGGAACTGAATTAGGACGTTTATATGCGTAGAGTCGTCATTACGGGCTTGGGGATCGTATCTTCCATCGGAACGGGCGCTGACGAAGTCACCCGGTCGCTGCGGGATGCGCGTTCCGGCGTCGTCTTTGCCGAGGATTATGCGCGTCTGGGCTTCAAGTGTCAGGTCCACGCCGCGCCGACGCTCGGCGACTGGACGGAACTGGTCGACCGCCGCGCGGCGCGTTTCCTGTCGCCGGGCCTGGCCTACGGCCATATCGCCATGGAGCAGGCGATCGCTTCCGCCGGCCTGGAAAAAGATCTGATTTCGAACGCGCGCACCGGCATCATCTTCGGCGCGGGCGGCCCTTCGACCAGCGCCATTGTCGCGGCGGCGGACGTGACGCGCGAAAAGACCTCGCCCAAGCGCATCGGCCCCTTCGCCGTGCCCAAGGCCATGTGCTCAGGCCCCTCCGCGACTCTCGCCACCTGGTTTGAGATCAAGGGCGTCAACTATTCGATCAGCTCGGCCTGCGCGACCTCGGTGCATTGCATCGGCGCGGCGGCGGAGCAGATCCTGCTGGGCAAGCAGGACATGGTCTTTGCGGGCGGCACCGAGGAGCTGGACTGGACCCTGTCGGACATGTTCGACGCCATGGGCGCCATGTCCACCCATTTCAACGACACGCCCGCCGTGGCCTCGCGCGCCTATGACCGCGACCGCGACGGCTTCGTCATCGCGGGCGGGGCGGGCATGGTCGTGGTCGAAGCGTACGAACACGCCAAAGCGCGCGGCGCCAACATCATTGCTGAAATCGTCGGCTATGCGGCCAATTCGGACGGCTATGACATGGTCGCCCCGTCGGGCGAGGGCGCCGAGCGCTGCATGAAGATCGCCTTGAAAGAGGCGGGCGGGCGCCGGATCGACTATCTTAACCCGCACGGCACCTCGACGCCGGTGGGCGACGAAAAGGAGATGGGCGCGGTGCGCGCGGTCTTCGGCGACAAGACGCCGATGATCTCCTCGACCAAGTCGTTGACAGGCCACAGCCTCGGCGCGGCGGGCGCGCAGGAGGCCATCTACTGCCTGCTGATGATGCAGAACGGCTTCGCCGCCGAAAGCGCCCACATCGAGACTCTTGATCCGGCCTTCGACGGCATGAACATCCTGCGCCAGCGCCATGACGGGCCGCTGGGCACCGTAATGTCGAACTCGTTCGGTTTCGGCGGCACCAACGGCACGCTGATCCTGTCCCAAGAAGACCTTTAAAGAAGACCTTTAAATAAGAAAGACACGCATGTCCGACGACTGGAATTTCCCCAAGGGCGAGCTGATGAAGGGCAAGAAGGGTCTTGTCATGGGCGTCGCCAATGACAAGTCCATCGCCTGGGGCATCGCCTCGCAACTGGCGGCGCAGGGCGCGGACATGGCGTTTTCCTATCTGGGCGAAAGCCTGCTGCGTCGCGTCGGTCCCTTGGCCGAATCGATCGGCGTGAAGCACCTGATCGAATGCGACGTCACCGACGACGCCTCGATGGACGCGGCGTTCGCCAAGCTGAAGGAGGTCTACGGCGAGATCGACTTCGTCATCCATTCGGTCGCCTTCGCCAACAAGAACGAACTGCAGGGCTCGTTCGTCGAAAACACGACGCGCGAAGGCTTCCTGCTGGCCATGAACGTCTCGGCCTTCTCCTTCGTCGATGTGTCGCGCCGCGCCGCCGAGCTGATGCCGAACGGCGGCTCGCTGGTCACGCTGAGCTATCTCGGCTCCGAGCGCGTGATTCCGAACTATAACACCATGGGCGTCGCCAAGGCCGCGCTCGAAGCCTCGACGCGTTACATCGCGCGCGATCTCGGCCCGAAAAAGATCCGCGTCAACGCCATTTCGGCGGGCGCCATGCGCACCCTGTCGCTGGCCGGGATTTCCGGCGGCCGCTCGCTGCACGCCAAGTCGGGCCAGTTCTCGTTGCTCAAGGAAGAAACCTCGATGGAGGGCGTTGCGGGCGCCGCCCTGTGGCTGGCCTCCGACCTTGGCCTCTCGACCACGGGCGAAGTCGTCCACGTCGATGCGGGCTTCCATGTCGTCGGCCTGCCCGAAGACATCGAAGGTTAGGTTATGCCGCGATGTCTGATCATCGCGGGACCGAACGGCGCCGGCAAGACGACGTTTGCGCTGGAATATCTGCCTGCCATTGGCATTCAGAACTTTATCAATGCCGACCATATCGCGGTGGGTCTTTCGCCTTTCCGGCCAGAGTTACAAGCTGTTACGGCGGCGCGGTTGTTTCTGGATCGGATGGAAAGCTGCATTCAAGCGCGCGAAGATTTTGCGTAGATCGGAAGA
>DATMTF010000292.1:0-6127 GCA_035565015.1 Asticcacaulis sp.
GTTGTGACGCGGCCGGAATACGCCAATTACAGGGTCTTGCTTTGTAAGTGGTATCTTCTCAACATAAACTTCCCCTTGTCCGGTTTCGGCCAAGGGGATTTTTTTGCCCACATCATCGCTTCACGGCAGGCGGAATTCGTATTCATGCCGCCGCTGCGCCCTGAGAATACGTATGCAGCGCGACGCAGGCGCCGGTTTTCAGTATGCCTGCCTGAAACAGAAAAGCGTTCACGAAGCGCGGGTTTCGGGAGAGGTTCATGCGTTATCGGGTGAAAACAGGCGGGCTGAAGCCCGTCCTTCTGGCGGCGTCAGCGATGCTGGCCCTCGTTTCCGCGTCGGCGCAGGCGGAAGAAGGCTCGCCCGCCGTCACGCCCGAAAACCATAATCCGACCCTGAACGCCGACGCGCCGGCCACCAACGGTCCGGGCGAGGCTTCGCCCTGGGCCTATGCGGGCAAGCAGGGCATCGGTACGGCCTATGAGGCCTATAATAAGGACTATCAGTTCAGCGACAAGGCGGTCACCGGCCCAGTGTCGAAGGTCTGGTTCTCGCTGGCGCAGGGCGTGCTGACCGAGACCATGTACGGGCGCATCCACGAGGCGCAGATCCGCGAAATGCAGATCGCCGTCGTCGGAGACGGTTGGACCGCGTTCGAGGATAAGGACACGGACAGCCATGTCAGCTATATCGACACCGACGCGGCAGGTCGACCGCTGGCGCCTGCCTATCGCCTGACCAATACCGATAAGCAGGGCCGTTTCGTCATCATCAAGGACGTGTTCACCGACCCCGACCGTCAGAGCGTCATGGTGCGGGTCACGGTCAAGGCGCTGAAGGGGCCGGTGACGCCCTATGTCATTCTCGACCCCAGCATGGCCAACACCTCCGGCGACGATCAGGGCGCGGCCAGCGCCGCGGCGCTCAATGCGTGGCAGGGTGGCGTCGCTTTGTCGCTCAAGGCCAGCGTCCCGTTCAGGGCGCACAATGTCGGCTTTACCGGCGTCACGGATGGAATCGACGACCTGACGCAGCATCAGACCCTGATCGCGCAGCACGACTCCACGGGCGGCGCCAAGGGCAATATCGTGCTGGTCGGCCAGTTGCCGACGGTCGCGAAAACCGCCAGCTTCGATCTGGCGCTCGGTTTCGGACCGGACGTCAAGGCCGCCGACGCCGAGGCCGCCGGAACACTGAAGACCGGCTATGCCAAGGTGCTGGCCAATTTTGAAGGCCGAAAGACAAAGAATGGGGGCAAGGCGGTCGGCTGGGAGGATTATCTGGCCTCGCTGACCGAATTGAAAAGCCTGATCCCGGAATCGGAGGACAATGGCAGGCTGCTTTACGCCTCGGCCCTGACGCTGAAGGTGCAGGAGGACCACACCTCGGCGGGCGCGCTGATCGCATCGCTGTCGAACCCGTGGGGCGACGCGCTGGAGACCGACGTGTCTTCGACCGGTTACAAGGCGGTGTGGCCGCGCGACTTTTATCAGGTCGCCATGGCTCTGGCCGCGCTCGGCGACAAGCAGACCCCCGTAGCCGCCTATCGTTATCTGCCAAGCGTGCAGGTGCGGCCCGATACGCCCGGCAATACCGGCGTTTCCGGCTGGTTCCAGCAGAAGTCGCACGTTGACGGAACGCCGGAATGGGTGGGCGTGCAGCTCGATCAGACCGCCATGCCGATCCTTTTGGGGGCGCGCCTCGAAAAGCTGGGCCTGATCTCACACGATGAGTTGATGACCTCGTACACAACAATGCTGAAACCCGCCGCCGATTTCCTGTCCAAGGGCGGTCAGGTCGGCCTCGGCTGGAACCACGCGATCATCACGCCGCCTTATTCGCAGCAGGAGCGCTGGGAGGAGCAGGAAGGCTATTCGCCCTCGACCACCGCCGCCGTCATCGCCGGCCTGACCGCCGCCGCCGGAATCGCGACCGAGGCGGGCGATACGGACGACGCCGCGCTCTATCAGACGCAGGCCGACGCCTATTCCGCAAAGCTGGAGCAACGCCTTTTCACCACCGATGGCAAGGTGATGGGCGACGACAAGCCCGCCTCCTACTATTTGCGCATTTCACGCAGCGAGGACGCCAACAATCCCGGCGTTCAGGACGAGCGCAACGGCCATCCGGGCCTGCGTTCGGACCTGATGGTCGATGCGGGCTTCCTCGAACTGGTGCGCTATGGCGTGCGTCCGGCCAATGATGCGAAGATCGAGACCTCGCTGAAGGTGGTTGACGATCAGGATCTGCCGGACAATCTGCGTGTGCGCTACGATTTCAGCTTCCCTGGCTCGGACGTTAAAATTCCAGGTTTCCGACGCTATGGAAATGACGGCTATGGCGACAGGACGTCGGGCGGCGATTACGCCGTCAACGGCCAGATGAATGCGGACCAGCGCGGTCGGGTCTGGCCGATCTTCACCGGCGAGCGCGGCCATTACGAACTGGCGCTCGACGCGCAAAAGCCCGACGGCGCCACCAAGGCCGATATCGACGCCATCCGCAATGTCTATGTGCGCGGCATGGAGGACTTCGCCAATGAGGGGCTGATGATCCCGGAGCAGGTCTGGGACGGCGTCGGTTCGCCCGATCCGCACGGCTATGTCAAGGGCGAAGGCACGGATTCGGCCACGCCGCTGGCCTGGAGCCACGCCGAATACGTCAAGCTTCTGCGCAGCTTACGCGACAAGACGGTCTGGGACCGCAACGACGCGACCTATGCGCATTTCAGTTCGGTCAAAGATTAAGTCTCAACCCCTTTGACCCCAACTGCCCCCGGAGCCTAGGCTTCGGGGGCTTTTTTGTGCTTGGCGCGGGGGTGCGCCCGATCGGCTGGCGGCCCCTCAGGCTACGCGCCCCGCCCGTCGCCTGCGCCTGACGGCTTGGCTCTCGTCCTCTCCCCTCGTTGAGGGGAGAGGGGGTTTAAATTCAGACCAGCACGCCGTGGCATTGTTTGAATTTTTTGCCGGAGCCGCCTAAGGGTCGCGTCCTCGCGACCCATCTGATCTGGAAAATCCTGCGGCTCAGACCAGTACGCCGTGGCAGTGTTTGAACTTCTTGCCGGAGCCGCCCAAGGGGCGCGTCCTCGCGACCCGTCTGATCTGGAAAATCCTGCGGCTCAGACCAGCACGCCGTGGCAGTGTTTGAATTTTTTGCCGGAGCCGCAGGGGCAGAGGCCGTTGCGGGCGGTGTTTTCCCAGCCGCCGGGCAGGGCCGAGTGCGGCAGGGCGGCGCGGGCTTCGGGCGACAGGTCGTCGGTCAGCTTGGCGGCGCGCTCGTTGTGGCCGGTCAGCGGGTCGAGATGCACCTCCTGGAACTGACGGCGCTGCGACAGGGCGGGCGGCAGCTCCGGCGGCGCCTCCTCCGGCGCCTGGAAGCGAATTTCCATCGTCATCAGCCAGCGCGTGACCGACTGACGCAGGTTAACCAGCAGCGCCTCGAACATGGTGAAGGCTTCGGTCTTGTATTCGTTGAGCGGATCGCGCTGGCCGTAACCGCGCAGGCCGATCACGGCGCGCAGGTGGTCGAGGTGCATCAGGTGTTCGCGCCAGTGCATGTCGATCATTTGCAGCAGGAACTGCTTTTCCAGCGCCTTCATCTGCTCGTCGCCGAGCAGGCGCAGGCGCTCGTCCATCTTTTCCTGCGCGGCCTTTTGCAGGCGCTCCTCGAACTCGTCATTGGCGATGCCCTCTTCCTGCGCCCAGTCGTGCAGCGGCAGGTCGAGGCCGGTCAGGGCCTGGATGCGTTCGTTGAGGCCGTCAATGTCCCACTGATCGGCATAGGCCTTGGGCGGCAGATGCTGCGCCACCAGATCCTGAATCGTGTCCTGACGGAATTCGGCGATCAGTTCGGAAAGGTCTTCGGAGTCCATGAACTCCTGACGCTGCTCGAACACGGCCTTGCGCTGGTCGTTGACCACGTCGTCATATTTGAGCAGGTTCTTGCGGATTTCGTAGTTGCGCTGCTCGACGCGCTTCTGCGCGGTGGCGATGGCGCCGTTGAGCAGGGGCGAGGTGATCGCCTCGCCATCCTCGACGCCGAGCGTCTTCATCATGGCGTTCAGCTTGTCGCCCGCGAAGATGCGCATCAGATCGTCTTCGCACGACAGGAAGAATTTCGAGCGTCCGGGGTCGCCCTGACGGCCGGTGCGGCCGCGAAGCTGGTTGTCGATGCGGCGGCTTTCGTGGCGTTCGGTGCCGAGCACGAACAGGCCGCCCGCCGCCAGCGCCTCTTCCTTGAGGACGGCGACCTGGGCCTCGATCTCGCCCTTCTTGGCGAAGATCTGCTCCTGCGTGACCTCGACGCCGGCAGCCTCCTGTTCGGCCAGCCAGGTCTGGACGCGCATATCGACATTGCCGCCGAGCTGAATGTCGGTGCCGCGACCGGCCATATTGGTGGCGATGGTCACCGCGCCCGGCACGCCGGCGTCGGCGATGATGCCGCCTTCCTGCTCATGCTGGCGCGCGTTCAGCACGTTATGCGGGATGCCCTTGCCGGTCTTCCAGACGATGTCATAGGCCTCGTCGCCGAGCTTTTGCAGCTCCTTCTTGTCGGCCTTGGCGTACTGCGCTTTCAGCTCGCGCGACAGCTCGACCTTGTAGGCGTAGGATTTGAGGAAGTCCGACAGCTCGTCCGATTTCTCGATCGAGGCCGTGCCGACCAGGATCGGCTGCTTGCGCACATAGCAATAGGCGACCTGAGCGGCGATGGCGTGGAACTTTTCCTTCTCGGTGCGATAGACCTCGTCATTGTCGTCGATGCGCTGGATCGGGCGGTTGGTCGGGATTTCCAGCACGTCCATCTTGTAGATGTCGCCGAATTCCTGCGCCTCGGTCGCCGCCGTGCCGGTCATGCCCGACAGCTTTTCGTACATGCGGAAATAGTTCTGGATCGTCACCGAGGCCAGGGTCTGGTTTTCCGGCTGAATCTCGACGCGCTCCTTGGCCTCAATGGCCTGATGCAAACCTTCCGAAAGACGGCGACCGACCATCATGCGACCGGTGAATTCGTCGATCAGTATGACTTCGCCGTCCTTGACGATATAGTCCTTGTTCAGCGTGTGGAGCGTGTTGGCGCGCAGGGCCTGATTGGCGTGGTGGACCAGCGAGATATTGACCGGATCGTAGAGGCCCGCCGAATCCTCGGCCAGGCGCCCGGCCTCGGCCAGCATTTCCTCAAGCCGCTCTGAGCCGAGTTCCGACAAAAGCACCTGACGCTGCTTTTCGTCCAGCTCGAACGTGTCGGGATCCTTGATCAGTTCACGGATGGTGGCGTCGAGAATCTTGTACAGCTCCGAACGGTCCTCGGTCGGGCCGGAAATGATCAGGGGCGTACGCGCCTCGTCGATCAGGATCGAGTCCACTTCGTCGACGATGCAGAAATGGTGGCCGCGCTGGACCATTTCATTGCGGCTGTAGGCCAGATTGTCGCGTAAGTAATCGAAGCCGAATTCGTTATTGGTGCCGTAGGTGACGTCGGCGCCATAGGCCTGCTTGCGCTGGCCCTGCGACAGGCCCTGCACGATCACGCCCGTGGTCAGGCCTAAGAAACGATAGACGCGGCCCATGAAGTCGGCGTCGCGCTTGGCCAGGTAGTCGTTGACCGTGATCAGGTGGACGCCCTTGCCCGCCAGAGCGTTGAGATAGACCGGCGCGGTCGCCACCAGCGTCTTGCCTTCGCCGGTGCGCATCTCGGCGATGCCGCCCTTGTGCAGGATCATGCCGCCGACAAGCTGCACGTCGTAATGGCGCTGGCCGATGGCGCGCCAGGCCGCTTCGCGCACCACGGCGAAGGCTTCGTCCTGAAGCGAGTCGAGCGTTGCGCCGTTGGCGATGCGTTCGCGGAACAACACGGTCTGGCCGCGCAGCTCCTCGTCGCTCATCGCCTTCATCTTCGGCTCCAGCGCGTTGATCTTCTGCACGCGCGTCATCAGGGACTTGACCTTGCGGTCGTTGGAGGAGCCGAAAAGCGTTTTGGCGAGAGCCAGCATGAGAAACCTTGGTGTCTAAAGCGTTTCCCCAAAAAGTGGTTCCACTTTTTGGATTAGGAAGAGCGACAAAACAAAAACTTGGAGCGCCGATCTGATTCCATCAGATCGAAAAGCGCTCCAAATCTCCAAAAAGCGAACCCG
>DATMTF010000293.1:0-2384 GCA_035565015.1 Asticcacaulis sp.
ATGCGGCGCGCTCTGAAAGGGCCGCAAGGCGTCCGGCGGCGTCGTGACCATGGAAAAGCTGGCCTCCAGCCAGTCGAAGCGGTCGATGTCCCACGTCCCGCCCAGAAACGGCGCCGCATCTTTTAAAATCCCGGTCGCATAGGCGAAGGCGTCCTTGTCGCCCTCGGCAATGATGCGCCGCAGCCCCGGATAGTAGGTCGAGCGTTCCGGCGGGAACGGCGCCAGGGCGGCGGCGATGGCGATGATCGTCTCTCGCCGCCCGCTGAAGTCGTCGATCACCACGATCCGGTGACCACCCTCGCCTAGGGTCAAAAGCTGCGGCTGCATCAGGCCCGGACGGTGAAGGACGCCGGGCTTCCCGCCGTGGCGGAGGGCGCGACCCAGACATCGAACACGCCCGCATCCGTCTTCCATTTCAGATCGGCATGGACATAGGCGAGATCCGCCGCCGTCAGCTCGAAGGCGACCTCCATGCTCTGGCCGGGGGCGAGGTCGAGATGTTTGATCCCGCGCAATTGCCGCACAGGCTGGGTGATCGAGGCGACACGCTCATGGATATAGAGCTGGGCGACCTCATGCGCCGGATGCCCGCCGGTATTGCTTACCGTCGCCGTCACGGTGATCTTGCCGTTCATGGCCATATCGGCGGACGAAACCTGCGTGGCCGAATAGCTGAGCGTGGACCAGGTCAGGCCGTGACCGAACGGATAGAGGGGTTGGTTGGTCACCTCGCGATAGCGCGCCTTATAGGCCTTGTCGTCGGTAAGCTGCGGGCGGCCCGTATTGCGGTGATTGTAGTAGAACGGCTCCTGACCCGATTCCTGCGGAAAGCTGACCGCCAGACGCCCCTGCGGCGCATAGTCGCCGAACACGATGTCGGCGACGGCGTGGCCGGTCTCGGCGCCGAGGAACCAGGTGGCCAGGATGGCCGGGGCGTCCTTGACCGCGCCATGCAGGGCCAGGGCGCGGCCATGACGCAGCAGCACCACCATCGGCTTGCCGACCGCCGCGACGGCTTCGGCCAGCTTCATCTGAGGCTCCGGCACGACGATCTCGACGCGCGCCTCGGCCTCGCCGGACATGCCGGAAGATTCGCCGACCACCAGCACGACAATGTCCGAGTCTTGCGCCGCCGCCACCGCCGCCTCTATGCCGCCGTCGAGCGGGGCTTCGTAGTCCGAGCCGCGCGCCGTGGTCAGTTTGGTTGATGGGTCGAGCGCCGCCTTGAAGCCCTCGGTCATGGTCACGCAGGTCGGGATGTCGGGGAAGACCGCCCACGGGCCCGGATAGTCGGCCTTGTCGTCGATGCACGGCCCGATCAGGGCGATCGACTTGCCCGCTTTCGGCAACGGCAGCAGGCCGCCCTCGTTCTTCAGCATGACGATCGACTTACGCGCCGATTCCCGCGCCAGGGCGACGGTTTCCGGCCTGCGGATATCACTGGCTTCGCGCGCCAGATCGAGCGAGCGATAGGGATTGTCGAACAGGCCAAGCGCCTTCTTGACGTGCAGGACACGGCGCACGGCGCGGTCCACCACCGCCATGGAGACCTTGCCCGAACGCACGAGGTCGGGCAGGAATTTGTTGTAAAAGCCGCTCTGCATCGACATGTCGAGGCCCGCAGTAATCGCCTTGGCCGTGGCGTCTGGACCATCGGCGGCGTAGCCGTGCAGGATCAGTTCCTCGTCAGAAGTATAGTCCGAGACGACGAGGCCCTTGAAGCCCCATTCGCCGCGCAGGATGTCGGTCAGCAGAAAGTGGTTGGCGGTCGAGGGCACGCCCGCAATGTCGTTGAAGCTCGACATGGTGGACAGCGCGCCCGCGTCGAAGGCGGCCTTGAACGGCGGCAGATGCACCTGCCGCAAGGTGGTTTCGGGGATATCGGCGGTGTTGTACTCCATGCCGCCCTGCACGGCGCCATAGGCCGCGAAATGCTTGGGACAGGCCAGCAGATGCTTATCGTCCTTCAGATTGTCGCCCTGAAAACCTTTGACGCGGGCGATGGCGAACTGGCAGCTCAGCCAGGTGTCCTCGCCATTACCCTCCGAAACGCGGCCCCAGCGTTCGTCGCGCGCGATATCGACCATGGGCGCAAACGTCCAGTGGATGCCCTTGGCGGTGGCTTCGAAGGCGGCGGCGCGCGCGGTGCGCATGGCCAGATCGGTATCGAAGCTGCACGCTTCGGCCAGCGGGATTGGCATGGTGGTCTTCAGGCCGTGGATCACGTCGGCGGCGAAGATCAGCGGAATCTTGCTCGGCGATTTTTCAATGGCCGTCTTCTGCATGTCGCGCGCGATGGCGACGCCGATGCCGTTGAACACGCCGGTCATGCGCCCGGCGGCGATGTCGTCGAACAGCTTGTCGCGCGTCTGCAACTGGTCCGA
>DATMTF010000294.1:0-1717 GCA_035565015.1 Asticcacaulis sp.
GGGGAAAGTTTTTCGCGGTCAACGGCTTTTTATGCGGCTATTCACAAAAGTTTCGGGCGCGCCCGCCTAACCGGTTGCCTGAGCCGGAGGCTTGGTTTATCGAGGCGATATAAGGCGGCGCCCGCCTTTACAGGTCTGGCGCTGCGGGTGTTCATTTCAGGATGTCGCGCATGGTGCAACTGGTCACGGTTTTCGGCGGTTCGGGTTTTGTCGGCAAGCAGGTGGTGCGGGCGCTGGCGAAAAAGGGCTGGCGCGTGCGCGTCGCGGTGCGCAGGCCGACCCTGGCCTATGACCTCAAGCCGAACGGCGATGTCGGGCAGATTCAGGTCGTACGCTGCGATGTGCGTAACGCAGACGACATCCAGGCGGCGCTGCATGGCGCGGACGCGGTCGTCAATCTGGTCGGCATCCTGATGCAGGGCGGCGGCCAGACCTTCGACGGCTTGCAGCATCAGGCCGCCGAGGCGGTGGCGCAGGCGGCGGCGGCCAAAGGGATCAAGACCTTTGTGCAGATGTCGGCCATCGGCGCCGATCCGAAGTCGCCTTCCAAATACGCCGCCAGCAAGGGGCTTGGCGAACAGGCCGTGCGCAAGGCGATCCCGACCGCGGTGATCGTGCGCCCCAGCATCATCTTCGGGCCGCAGGACGGTTTCTTCACCTCGCTGGCGCAGCAGATCAAGAGCCTGCCCTTCATGCCCGCCATCGGCGGCGGCAAGACGAAGTTCCAGCCGGTCTATGTCGGCGACGTGGCGCAGGCGATAGCGCGCGCGCTGGGCGATCCGGCCTGTTACGGCCAGACCTATGAACTGGGCGGGCCGGAAGTTTTCACCTTCAACCAGCTCGTCAGCTATACGGCTGAGGAAATCATGACGCCGCGCGCGCAGATCTTCATGCCGTTCGGCATCGCGTCGCTGATCGGCGTGGTCGGCGACATCGTGGCCGGGCTGCATGGCGTGCTGCCGGTGCTGGTCCCGGCGCCGCCCCTGACCAGCGATCAGGTCGCCCTGCTCAGGAGCGACAATATCGCCGCCAGCGACGCCAGGGGCCTCAACGATCTCGGCATCGCCGCCACCGCGGTGGAATCCATCCTGCCGACCTATCTGTGGCGCTTCCGCAAGAACGGTCAGTTCGCGGTCGCGGCCTGACAACTCATAACAGCCGCGTCCGGCGGCGAGGGGGAGGTTTGAAGTCTTTGATTGGCTGCGCCGTCATCATGGCGGTTTCGGCGGGGTGCGCCCATGCGGCGGACTGGCCGATGTTCATGAAGGACGCGCGCCACAGCGGCCTCGCCAGCGATGCGGCGCCGGCGCCGGAGGCCATGCGCCATCTGCATGAGGCCTGGCGGATCGACCTGCCGACCGGGATCAGCGCCTCGCCGGTCGCAGCGGACGGACGGCTCTATATAGCGGGCGAAAACGGCGATCTCTATGCCTTCGATCTGGCGACGCGCAAGCGTTTATGGCTTTACCACGCCGAGGGCGGGTTGGCCTCGACCCCAGCCGTCGCCGACGGGCGGCTGTTCGTCCTGAGCCGTGATGGTTATGTACAGGCGCTCGACGCTAAGAGCGGAGCGTTGAAATGGCGCTTCGCCACCGGCGGCGAGGCGCGTTACGCGCAGGTCGGCGGCTATGGCCTGCCCAAAGAGATGGGGCCGGTTCCCGATCCGTGGGATTTCTGGCTGTCCTCCCCGGTTGTGGCGGACGGTCGGGTCTATGTC
>DATMTF010000295.1:0-26906 GCA_035565015.1 Asticcacaulis sp.
ATGCTTCTAGCGCATGGCTCCCGGTGCGGCAAGCTCTGTGACCGCTCAGGCGAATTGGCTTGCGCGCGCTCGCGCCGTCAGAAGCTTTTTGTGAGGCCGGCAAAGACGCCGCGGCGCGGTCCCCATTGCGGCGCGCCGACCCCGATGCCGCCGCCGTCGCGGATCTCATAGGCGGCGTCGAACAGGTTGGTCACGTCAATCCGCGCGCTGATCCCATGATCGAAATCATGTGAAACCGAAGCATTGACCTGGGTGTAGGACGGCAGATGCAGTCCGTTGGGAATGTCGCCGTCGGTGCGCAGGCCGGAGCCGTAGAGCGCGTCGAGCGACAGGCGCGTCCTGCCGATCAGGTAGCTGCCGCCCGCCGAGGCCGTCGTTGTCTGGTTATGATCGACATAGATGAAGTGGTCGGCGACATAGGCCTGATCGTCGGGCGCGAAATTGAACTGCGACGAGACGATCTGGCGCCCCTTCGCCGAGCCGACGGCATAGTTGGCGTAGAAGGTGAACGGACCGTTCTGGTAATTGGCGGTCAGCTCCACGCCCTTGTTACGACCATATTTGTAATTGAACGGCGTCAGGATGATCGGCGCGCCAAACTGGCCTTCATCGATCAGGTAGCGCGCGACGCGGTTATAGGCGTCCACGCCGAGCGTCAGATGCGCGCCGAAGCGCTGCTGAACGCCGAGATCGTAATAGTTGTCGCGCTCGGCGTAAGGCAGGTCGTTCTGGCCGGAAATGTCGAACGAGGTTCCGGCGAACAGGCTTTGAGTCTGCGACGCGATCAGCTCATAGGGCGGCGGCGTGAAATAGCGCGCATAGCCGCCGTGGACCGTCATGCCCTCAATGGGCGTCCAGACGAAGTTGACGCGCGGGCTGAGCTGGTCTTCGGTGCGATAGGACTCAAGCTTGTCATAGCGCAGGCCGTAATTCAGGGTGAAGTTCCGGAACGGATTCCATTCGTCCTGAACATAAAGGCTCTGCGTCACATTCGATCTGGCCCCCTTGTCCGCGATCACGACCGGGGCGTCCGAGGTCTGGGCGCCGCTGTCATCGACATAGAAGACGTGACTCAAGGTATCCGACACGCTGCGGTCGCCCGATACAATCACCCCGGCGCGCAGGGTGTGGCGCGCGGTCAGCGTCCAGGCGCCTTCGGCCTGAATTCCGACCGCCGTGTCGCGTTTGTCCGCATACTGACTGATGCCGTTAAAGGCCAGCTCGCCGTCCCAGTCCGGTTGGTAGGTCAGGCGCGAAGCGCGGGCGAACAGCGACACCTGCCCGGTGAAGTCGCCGGTGGTCTTCAGATAGGAGGCGATGACATAGTCGGTGGTTTCGCGCTGACGACCATCGAGCGTATCGCTGCTGAAGCTGTTTGTTCCGTTCACAGAATAACCCGCGCCGTCATCGACCGAGTTCAGCCCCGGCGTGTTGGGAATCTGGAAGGACTGATCCGACACGCCCGCGATCAGCGAGACGCGGCTGTTATCGTCGATCATGTGATCGTAATAGCCGAAGCCCATGATCTGCGCGGTGCGGTCGTGCAGCGGCGTCGACGCATTATACGGCGCTTCGATGCCGAGCTGGTTCTGCTTGTAGCTCAGTGAACCGAAAAAAGTGTCGGCGCCGCGCGAACCGCCATAGGAGACGCTCGGCTCATAATCGCCATGACTGCCGCCATAGACCGACATTTCGCCGCCGTTCCTGATGCCCGACTGGGTGGTGATGTTGATCACCCCCGCCGTGCGCAGGCCGTACTGCGCGGGCAGGGCGCCGGTGATGAGCTGCACGCCGGCGGCGAAGCGCGGGCTGAGGACATTGCCGAAATTGCTCAGACCTTCGGGCAGGATGACGCCGTTCAGACGATATTGCACGCCATTATGGTCGCCGCGCACGTGCAACTGGCCGTAGGAATCCTGCACCACGCCCGGCGCCTGCAACACCACCTGATTGAGCGGCTGGTTGTCGCCGCCCGGCAGGGCCTGGATGGCGGCTTTCGACAGGGCGAAACTAGAGGCGCCGATATCCGGCTGGATCGAGTCGCGCGCCGCATCGAGACGACGCGCCTTGACCACGACCTCGACGGGCTGCTCGTCCTTTTTCGGCCTGCTGTCCTGCGCCTGCGCCAGCCCTGCGCCGAGCGCCAGCAGCGAGACGCCGGAGACGATGAAAAGACGAAGAGGCGGGGTCATGCGGTGGCTCCGGCGACGATGTTGCGTTGCCGCATTTGTTATGTAATAGTGTAACGAACGTCAAGCTGATTTGTTATATTATTACATATTTTTCAGATTGCGGCGTCAGGCCGCCTCATCGCATCGCCAGCCGTTGCTAAACGGCGCAACTCATCCTACCTTATGAGGCATGAGTACTGCCTGTGACCATGCCCACGACCATGACCACGTCCTGTCCGACGCCGCCAAGGCGATGCGGCTCGACGAGGCGCAGGCCCTGTGCGTCGAGGCGGGCGAGCGCATGACGACCTCGCGCCTGCGCACCTATGAACTGATCTTAGAGGCGGGCGGGCCGATCAAGGCCTATGACGTGATCGACCGCTTCCACCCCGACGGCGCGGCCAAGCCGCCGACCGTCTATCGCGCGCTCAGCTTTCTGGAGCAGATGGGGCTGATCCACCGCATCGAAAGCCTCAACGCGTTTGTGGCCTGCGATACACGGGACCATGCCCATACGGCGGCCTTCCTGCTGTGCGATTGCTGCGGCTCCAGCGAGGAGATCGCCATACCCAGCGTGCCGGAAATCGAAGCGACCGCCGCGCGCACCGGTTTTCAGGTCCAGCATGTGACCCTGGAGGCGCATGGCCTGTGTCAGGCCTGCCAGGCGGCGTAATTTCGCCTAGACCCACCGCTTCATGCGGAACCACCAGATCAGCGCGACCGCGATCGCCGCCATCATGACGATCGACGTCCAGAAGGCGTCCGGATTGTGCAGGAACGGCATGTGCTCGAAATTCATGCCGTAGATCGAGGCGATCAGGGTCAGCGGCAGGAAGACCACCGAGGTCACCGAAATCACCTTCATCACCGCATTCTGCTCGACATTGATCAGGCCCAGGGCCGCGTCGAGCAGGAAGGCGATATTGCCGGACACATAGGTGGCGTGGTCGCTCAGCGAGGTCACGTCCTGACTCATGGTGTGCAGCCGGTCCTGAAACTCCCTGTTGTCGGGATGCGCGCCGCGCGTCAGCGCCGGGTCCAGCCCGGCGGCGAAGGCGGTCAGGCGCGCGAAGGTGACGAGCGAGTCGCGGATCTTGACGATGTCGTTCTGGGCGTTGCCGAGCAGCAGCAGCACGTCCTCCAGCCGCCCCTTGCGCTGGCGCGTGAAGATCGAGCGCGACAATTCGTCGATCTGGCCTTGGGTCTTCTCGATCAGGTCGGCGGTGCGGTCGATAATGACGTCGAGCAGGTTTAAAAACGCCGTCGTCCCGTCCAGACACAGCACAGGCGACTTGTCGATATGGCTGGCGAAAATGCCGAAGGAGGCCGGGTCGATATAGCGGATGGTCACCAGACGCCGACCGGCCAGCACAAAGGTCACCGGCCCGCTCTGCAGATGCGCCTGACCGCCGAAAAAGGCGACCTGCGCGGTCATGAAGGCGACGCCGTTTTCCAGATAGAGCCGGCTCGACGCCTCGATCTCGGCCATGTCCTCGCGCGTCGGCAACAGCACGCCGAGCCGCGCCTCCATGGCCAGTTCTTCCTCGCGCGTCGGATTATAAAGGTCGATCCAGGCGGCGTCGAAGGCCTGATTGTCGGCAACGGCGTGATCGGCGGCGTGAAGACGTAGCATGCTTCCCCCGACGACGTTTGGCCGGTTTAACGCTTGTGCGATTTGTGGCGGGTATGGGTCTTGATTTCGGTTTTGACCCTGGCCTTGGCGGCGGCTTTCGCGACCGGACGCGGAGCCGAGGCTTCGTCCGCGTCATCCTTGTCGGAATCCAGCTTGGCGGCGAGGTCGGCGGCGGCCTTGCCCTTGACCTTGGCGGCCACGGTGACCGGCTTGACGGCGCCGAAGCCCTTCGTGTTGTCAGGCGACAGGGCGGCCTTGAGATCGGCGGGCAGGTCCGCAGGCGCGGCGTCGGTCATCGCCACCTGGGTTGCGGCGGCGGCCTGCATCGGCGAAGCCTTAGGCGAAATCTGGGGCGCGGTTTCCGGCGCGGCGATCTGCTGCGGCTTGTCGTTATAGATGAAGCCATAGGTCGTATAGACGGTCGTGCCCAGATCGTTGAGCGGACCGTACCAGACCTTGACCTTGCTCCAGTCGCCCTTGTCGGAGACGTCGAGGACATTGACATGGTCCTCGACCTGACCGCGGCGGCCATTGATCGGCGACCAGTTGGCGTGGGTCACCTGAATATAGCGGTCGGTGATGATCTGCGACACGACGGCGACATGGCCGAGGCGCATCTTGCCCTGCGGGCGGAAGACCAGCACGGCGCCGGGCTTGGGCGCATGGCCTTCGTCATACTTGTCGGTCGCCTTTTCCCACCAGGTCCAGGCGTCGCCGAAAATCTGCATGCCGGTGAGCTGACGCGCGAAGGTCACGCATTGCAGATAGGGCGAGGAAGACGACTTGTGCGAGGCTTTGGCGTGATGAACCGTTTTCGCATAAAGCGGCGTGGCGACGCTGAGGGTCAGGATGGCGCAGACGATCGCCGACACGGTTTTCTTCACGCTTCCACTCCGTGAACTGTTACTACCGTGTCATGGGTACAACAGAAATATTAATTTTCAACCCCTTTTTCGCCTGCCGGGCGTGTAAAATTAACTTTACTGAACTTTTTCCAAATGCCTGATTTCAGCCACTTTTCACCATAGTACCGCACGATGTCGCGGCACGGGCGCTCGATCAGGTGGTGCGCCAGCATCGATAGCGGGATCAGCGCCAGCAGCCCGGCCAGCCACCAGACGAACGGCAAACCGTGGCCTTGCAGGCCCAGCAGGCGATCGACGCCCTTCAGATACACCCACTTCCACGGCACATAGATCATATAGGTCGCGAAGCTGATTTCGCCGAGATAGACCAGCAGCTTGCCGGACAGAATCCCGCTCTCGCCCGGCTTCGGCGCCAGGCCCGCCATGGACAGGACCAGGAGGCCCGCCGCCAGCACGATGAACAGGTCGCAGACGACCAGATTCTCCGGCACGAAGCTGGCGGCGAAGATCATGGTCAGACTGGCTATGCCCGCGCCCGCCAGGGCGACGCCGGTGCGCCGTACTGCGCCCGCGCGCCAGGCCAGGAACAGGGCCGCGCCGTAAAGGAAGGCCGGAACGATGCGCAGCGCGCCCCACTGGAAGGTGGCGTGGGTCAGGTGAAAGCCCATAACGCCCTGAAACGCCGCGTACATGATCGTCATCAGTCCCATGGCCAGGCCGACCGCCAGCATGGGGCGGTTGTGCAGCTTCACCGCGACGAAAGCGGTCAGGGGGAAGGTCAGATAGGCGAACCATTCCGCCGAGATCGACCAGGACGGGTGGTTGAACGACGCGGTCGGCGCCAGCCCCCAGGCCTGGGTCAGGGTCAGGTGCGCGGGCAGGGCAGCCCAGTTGTCGGCATTGGGATCGAGATGCAGGCCTGCAATCGCCGCCGCCGCGATCAGCAGCAGGGTGAAGGCCAGCATGGCGATATGCAGCGGATAGATGCGGGCCAGCCGCATGGTGATGAACTTGCCGTAGGTGAAGCGTCCCGCCTTGAAGCCTTCAAAATAGACATAGGACAGGATAAAGCCCGACAGCACGAAGAACAGATCGACGCCCAGATAGCCCTTATTCAAAAGACCGATATTCAGCGCGCCTTTCAGTTCGTGAATATAGGTGTACAGCACGACCCAGGCGGCGGCGAAGAAGCGCAGGCTGGTCAGGGGTTTCAGATGGTCCTGGACAGGATTCTGGGGCATGGGCGTGTTCCATATCGGCGCAAGGCGATGCGACTGACCCGCAGGCTGCATGAACCGTGCCGCGACATGTTACATTTGGAGTCTTAAAAAAGCCCCGCAAGTCGCCTTGCGGGGCCCTGTTTTCACCAGGATCGCGCCTATTTGCGCGTCCACTTGCCCGTGGCGTCCTGATAATAGTCGCCGGGATTGAGCTTCGGCAGGATCACCGTGTTGAAAGCCGAGATTCCGGCCGCTTCGGGCGAGACGCCGTTCTTGGCGGCGGCCTGCGCATAGACCTGCCTGCGGCCGTTATTGATGTCGTCCACGGCGGCCTTGAGCGCGCCCGCGTCAGGCGCTCCGACAAAGCCGAGATAGCCGGTGTTCATCTCGCCGACCTTGCCCGACGCCTTGGCGGCGTCGACCAGGGCCTTGGAGGCGGCGATGTCGGCATAGGCCGGAGCGACCGTCAGAGCGGCGGCGCCTGCTACGGCGCCCGCCAGCATAAGCGCGGCGGCGGCGGCCTTTAGAGAAACAATCTTCATCACAAACCTCACAAGTCTAGAACAGATTGGGATTCTGCTGCGCCAGGGCCTGAACGTCCTTGTCGAGCTGAACCTTCACATTGACGTCGAGCTTGGCGTAGATCGGCGCCAGATTGACATTGACATTGACGGACGGCGTGCAGCCGACCAGCGCGAGGGCGCCCAGTGCAGCCGCCGCCCCGGCGAAAGAGATGTGGGCGAATTTCTTAGTCATGCGCAACTCCTGATCGGTCATGGCATATCAGCAGATATAGGCTGAACCGAAGCTGAACGAAACGGTATAAATGCGTGCTAGGGCTTTTCCGCGGGGCTGGGCGCCGGTTGCGGCGCGGGCGCGCCGAACTGCGCCAGATCGCCGAGCAGTTCGTCGAGATTGACCGGAACTTCGAGGTACAGTTCGACCGGCGTGCCCGACGGCAGGGTGATCGGCTTCTGCATCCATGTGCCGCGTAAATAGTCGAACAGGCTGATCGTCGCCTTCTGCTGCTGCGGCGGGTCGAAGCGGCCCTTGATGTGGAAGCTGTTGTCCAGCACGCCGTCCTTTGAATTGACCTTGGCGTCGATCTGATCGTAGGCGATATGCTCCATCGCCTGATAGGCCAGATCCTGGAACGGATTGAAGTTGGGATCGGCGGCGTCGGCGGCGCGGGCATTGGCCTCGGCGACCGCCGCCGTCGCCTTGTCGACATGCTCGCTGGTGACATTGCCGGTGGCGTCGACGCCGGTGACGGCAGAGCGCTTGACCGAAATGCGTCCGGGACGGTCCGACGCCATATAACCATTGGCGACGCGGACATGGCCATCAGTGATGGTGAAGGGCAATTTGCCGGTCAGAGTCCCGTCAAAGCTCATACTGTCCGCCAGGCTGGTGGCGGCGATGATCTTGCCGAAATCAAGCCCGTCGAAGCTGACGACGCCGTTGATCGCGGTTTTGGCGTCCATCGGCAGGTCCATCGGCTCCAGCCGCACGACGCCGCCCGGCGTCATGACCTGCGCCTCCTCCAGAGCAATATGGTCGCCCATGAATTGCAGGCCGAGATTGAGATCGGTCAGCGGCAGGCCGGAATCGATATTGGCGACGCTGAGCCGCTGATGCGGATCGGACAGCAGCGGCGATAAGGAGGTAAAGACGATCTTGCCGCTCAGCGTGCGGGCATTGGCCGGACCGGCGGTGAAGTTCAGGCCGTCGAGCGTCAGCGTCCCGCCGCTGGTCACGGTCTTTGCGTCCCAGGCGAAGCCGCCGTCGAAGACCGCCTTGCCGCTGACGTCGCGGGCCGCGGCGGTCAGCGGGGTCAGATCGGCGGGTTGCAGGCCGCCCGGCGCGAAATCGAGGCCGTAGGTGTGGATTTTCAGCGTTCCCTCGCCGCCGGTTACGCTGTTGACGAGGTCGAGCTGCGCCACCGGCAGCGGCTTGCCGTCCGCATCCTTCGCGTTCGGCGTGGCGGCGAAGAAGCGCCCCGTCATGGCGCGCGCGTCCTGCGTCAGGGCGCCGGTGATCTGCAACGGATGAAAGCGTTTCTGGTCGCCGGTCAACGTATCGCTGACCAGACCCGCGCTGAGATCGGCCTTAAGTCCGGTCGCATCAGCGCCCGGCAGCGCATAGGCGGCGAACGTCCCGCCCCCGCCCGCAAACGCCGCCTGTTCGTTCGGCGCGCTTAAGGACAGATCGGAAAAGCCCGCTTCCGAGCGCCAGCCCTGCGGCGACAGGGCCAGCAGCGGCGCTTTCGCCGGGGTCAGGCTGGCCGACAGATGCTCCAGATGGTCGCCGATCTCCGCCGACGCCGCCGTAAAGGTCGCCGGTTCGCTCAAAATCGCGACAAGGCCGTCGCTCGTCGTCGCAAACCGCCCGTGGCCGTCGAACTGCGCCCCGACGACCGGCGCGACGTCGCCATGCGCGCTTAAGCTCCAGTCGCCGGCGCCGCTGGCGTCGAGGCGGGCGACATCCAGCTTCGCCTGCGGCAGATCAGGCCCGCCCAGCGTCACGGCGAAGGCGCCCTGCCCCGCCGTATCGTAAACGACGCCGGTTTTTCCCGCGTCGAGACGCGCCTGACCGCCGCCGTTGAGATCGAAGCGCGCGCCGTTCCTGAGGCGCAGTTTCACCATCGGCGGCGCCGCCGCGTCATCCGCCGCCATATCCAGGCTGAGACCGCGCGCAGCCAGCCGGAAACGCTCGAACGCCCGGTCCAGCGCGACGATGGCGTCGAGCGGTTCTTTCGGCGGTTCGGCAGGCTTGGGCTGACCCGGTACGATCGGCGCCGTGACCGGCACGCGCTCCGGACGGCCCTGCGCGGCGGCGCTCAGCCCGCCATAACGCCCGTCCGCATCGAGATCGCCCTGCGCGGCCAGTCGCCAGCCGCCGGTCGCCGCATTGCTGCGCGCCTCGCCGTTCAGCGTCAGTTTCACAGCCGTCAGGCCGATATCGCCGCTTGTCACGGCGCCGATATGGGCGCGGCCCTCGAAATCGGCCTGCGCGCCCTTGTCGTCCGCGGCCAGCACGACTCGACCGAGATCGAGCCTTGCGTCGCGCGCATCGAGACCCGGTTCGGTGAGACGACCTATGTGCTGGCTGACCGGCCCGCTTAGAGTCATGACCGGCGCGGCGCCCGCCTGTAAATTCAGTTTCAGCGCCAGCTTGTCGCCGCTCAGCCGCACCTGTTCGGCGCGCATGGCGCCGCTGGTCAGCGACTCAGCCTGCGTATTCAGTTGCGCCGCCCCGCTGAAACCGCCCGCCTTTTCGCCGCTTTGCACGGCGCCGGCCAGGGTCAGATGCGCATCGACATGGCGCGCATCGGCGTTGCTGGCGCTGACCTGCCCGGCGTGCAGGTCCAGCCGCGCCTCGCCGGCGCCGGTGAAGGCGTCGAAAAAAGCCTGCGATTTGCGATAGGGCGCCAGCAGGTCGAGCCCCAGCGACGCATCCGCGACCGCGACCGCCGCCCCGCCTTCAACCGCGCCCGCGGCGTCGCCGATACGGATATTGTCGCCGCTGACGCGCGCCTGAATATGCAGTTGCTCGCCGTTCTGCGCCGAGGTCACCGAGCGCGCCAGAATCTGCGCCGACGACAGATCGCCCTCGCCCTGCGGTCCGCTCAGATGCGTCGCGGGCAGGGTGAAGTTAAGCGCCGCCAGACGGCCTTCGTGCAGGCTTAAGGCCCCGCGCCCGCGCAGCAGGCCGTAATCGGTGGACAGTCGCGCCACGACGTCTTCAACGATAATGTCCTGCGGCGGCGGCGCCCTGGACGGCGGCGCGCTCAGCATGCCGTTGACCAGCTTGTCCAGCGCGCCGAAATGCAGTTGGCCATGTTGCAGCGAAGCCTGAATGACCGGATGCACGAGATGGACGCGCGTCACCTGCGCCAATGGCAGACCGCCGCGCGCGAACGGGGTCAGCCTGTAATCCATATCGAAGCGGTCGAGGCTGAATTCCGGCCTGTCCTTGTCGCCGACCAGCAGGCTGCCTTCGGCGTGTTTCAGACTCAAAACGTCGAAATGCACCCTGGCGCGGGCGCCCTGCCCGGCCAGCCAGCCCTGCACGATCTCGGCGGCGATCTCGCGCCGCGCCGCATAGACAAGAACGCTCGCCGCCGTCGCGCCCCACAGGGTCAGCCACAGCCAGCTCGACGCCCTGACGCCGCCGCGGCGCGGCGGTCTGGGGCCGCCTTGCCGTTGCCGCGGCGTTCCGACGCCATCGTCATCGTCCCCGCCGTTGTCGCGGTCGGGCAAGGGCGCGCCGTCAATTCCGGTGGGCCGCGAAAAACTGTCGCCGCCGCTCATGCTCACGGGGAACCAGAGCGCCTCGTCATCGGTGAGGGAAATCGGCGGGGTCATAGGCGGCGTTCGTCAGGCTTTCTGCATGGGTAGGGCTTTATTCTGCGCTCCGGCGTTCACCATGTTCGAAACATGTAAAGAAAATGCGGACGACGGATCATTTTAGAGATGAGAGGGATCATTTTACAGAGGCGGGGCGAAATGATGACGCAAACGCCCTGCCGCCGCGCAAGTTTTCCACAGATTGTTAACGCGGCGCGACAATTTCCCTTCTCAGGCGAAGGCGCTCCTTGTTTTGAGATTAAGATCGCCTTAACCCTTTTTCCACAGCATTTACCTCGCAGCGGCGGCGATTCGCGTGTGAAAATCCTGGCTGAACGCATGGCCGCAGGCGAAAAAGCGCCTCAATTTCGCCCTTTTTTAGCGTATGGAGGGCTGTCCACAGTTTTTTCGACGCAAATTTAAGACTCAGGCCATTATTTTCCGCCTCTGTCCTGAATGTCAGCCGGACTGCGAACCCGCCCGCCCTGTTCCCGTGTTTACGCCGCTTTCGGCGCCCTACGAAGGACTTGACCGCGTATATGGCTCAACTCGATCCCCGCCGCCAACCGATTCGCCTGTCGCCGATGCTGCTCGCCTCGGCGGCGGCGCTCACGGTCGGCGTCGCGGCCTGGCGCCTGATCCAGCCCCTGCCCGGCCTGAACGCGCCCATGGATCCCGCCGCCAGCATGGCGCTGGAGACGCAGGCCTTCGCCGAAGCCGCCGCGCGCCCCGGCTTCAGCCCGGCAATCGACGTGCCGATCTCGATCCGCTCCGGCGAAACCCTGGCCGAGGCCGTGTCGCGCATGGGCGTGGCGCCCGCCGAGGCCAAGGCCGCCGTCACGCTGCTGTCGCAGGCTTTCAATCTGCAAAATCTCAAGGCGGGCCTCAGCCTGGAGGCCGCCATCGCGCGCCCGTCCGGCAATTCTGACGCGCCCGCGCAACTGCTGGGCCTGACCTTACGCACCGGACCGGCCAAGCAATTGACCCTGACCACGGCGCGCGACGGCTCGATGCGCCTGCGCGCGCTGGAGGAATCGGTGCGCGACGAACGCCGCGTCGCCATCGGCGCGGTGTCCGGCTCCCTGTTCACCTCCGCCGCCGCCCTGGGCGCCACTCCGTCCCTGACCGCCCAGGTGGTCAAGCTGTTCGCGCACAAGCTCGACTTCGAGCGCGACATCCAGCCGGGCGATACGTTCAAACTGGTATTCGACCGCAAGGTCACCGAAAGCGGGCGCACGGTCGAGGCGGGCAATCTGCTCTATGCCGAAATCCAGACGCATGACGGCGCCGACCGCTTCTATTCCTTCCAACCGAAAGGCGATTCCCAGCCGGAATTTTTCGACGAGAACGGCAAGAACATCAAAGGCTTTCTGCTGTCCACACCGGTTTACGGCGCGCGCATCTCCTCGACCTTCGGCATGCGCATGCACCCGATCCTCGGCTTTACCAAGATGCACACCGGCATCGACTTCGCCGCGCCGATCGGCACGCCGATCATGGCGGCGGGCGACGGGGTGGTCGAGGACGCCAAGTGGTGGGGCGGCTATGGCCGCTGGGTGCGGCTGCGTCATAATGGCGAATGGGAGACCGGCTACGGCCATATGTCGGCCATTGCGGTCAAGCCGGGCCAGCACGTCACCCAGGGCCAGATCATCGGCTATGTCGGCTCGACCGGACGCTCGACCGGCCCGCACCTGCATTTCGAAGTCTGGCAGAACGGCCACCCGATCGACCCCAAGAGCGCCAAGGTGCCCGATTCCAGCCTGTTGCAGGGCCAGGACATGATCGCCTTCCGCGCCCGCAAGCGCGCCATAGACGGCATGATCGCCATGGCGGCCAACCATACCGATGGCGGCTCCGGCGCCGTGGCCGTCAATACCGGCGACTATCATTTCGACGGCGAAGACGCGGCCTCGCGCCCGACAGAGCTGGCGCAAAACGAGGCCGGCGCTTTGCGCGTCAACAGCCTGGCTCCGCTGCGCTCCGGCCTGACCACCACGCGCGGCATGCGCTGATCATTCCAGCCTGTCGGCCTTGAACAGGACCGGAAACAGCCGGATCCAGATCACCGTCACCAGAAGCGAGCCTATGCCGCCGAACAGGGCCGCGCCGACCGGGCCTAAAAAGCGCGCGGTCACGCCGCTCTCGAATTCGCCTAACTGGTTCGAGGCGCCGATAAACAGAAACGAGGCCGACGAGACCCGTCCGCGCATATGATCGGGCGTGAACAACTGCACGAGCGTCTGACGCACGAAGACGCTGACCATATCCGCCGCGCCCAGCGCCATCAGGGCGAGGATCGACAGCCAGATATTGCGCGACACGCCGAACACGATGGTCGCGGCGCCGAAGATCGCCACGCAGACGTACATCCACGGTCCGGCGTGGCGGCGGATCGGAAACTGCGACAGGGACAGGGACATCAATATGGCGCCTGCGGGCGTCGCCGCCTGCAGCAGACCGAAATAGAAGGGCGAGACCTGCAGCACGTCGCGCGCGAACACCGGGATCAGCGCGGTCGCCCCGCCCAGCAGCACCGCCGCCAGATCGAGCGACATGGCGCCCAGCAGCATTTTGGATTTCCAGATGAATTCCGCCCCCTCCCTGACCATCTCGGTCTTGGATCCGGTCGGCGCCTGCGGCTGGGTGTCGGCGTCGATGGCGAAGATCATCACGGTGGCGACGACCATCAAGACGGCGCAGACCACATAGGCCGACTGGGTCGAAAAGGCGATCAGCACCCCGCCCAGGGCCGGGCCGACGATGGAGCCGACCTGCATCGACATCGAATTCATCGCGATCGCCTTGGGCAGCACCTGACGCGACACCAGCATCGGCCCAAGCGCCGAGGTCGCCGGGGCGCCGAAAGCCCGCAACGCTCCCTGCACGAAGCCCAGCACGAACAGCCCCCAGATCGGCGGATCGGGCAGCAGGGTGTAGAGACAGAACACCACCGAAAGAACCGATTGCAGCGACAAAGTGCCCAAAAGCACCTTTTTGCGCGCCACGCGGTCAACCAGAATCCCCGCCGGTATGGTCAGGCAGAACAGGGCGATGAACTGCGACAGGCCGAACATGCCGACATAGAAGGCCGACTCGTTCACATCATTGTGTCGCCGCGCCAGGGTATAGACCTCCCAGGCGATGGCCGCGCCCTGCGCCGTGCCGCCCAGAACGGCGGCGATGCGCGACAGGAACAGCAGCAGGAAGTTGCGGATTTGCAGGGGGTGGCGGTTGTCGTCGGGCTCAAGGCCCTGCGAGGCGGCCTCGGCGCCGCTGTCGGATGTGGTCACTGAGTGAAACCTCGACAAAAAAACATAGGGTCAAAAAACATGTGACGGACGCTTTTGAGTCTTTCCCCGGCGTTCAAAGGGTCTTACAGCAGGGCGCATGGCGAAAACAGATAGTTCCGCGAAAAAATCACCCGATGTCGTCACCCTGGCCAGTGCGCTGATCAGCCGCCCCTCGGTCACCCCCGCCGACGCGGGCGCGATGGATGTCGTGCAACGCACCCTGGAGGGGCTGGGTTTTAGCTGCACGCGGCTGAAGTTCGACGATATCGAAAACCTGTACGCCCGGCGCGGGACCGCCGCGCCCAATCTGTGCTTCGCCGGTCATACCGATGTCGTGCCGTCCGGCGCCCGCAACCTGTGGAAGTACGACCCATTCGGCGCCGAGGTGCATGACGGCGTGCTGATCGGACGCGGCGCGGTCGATATGAAGGGCGCCATCGCGGCCTGGATCGCGGCGGTGGCGCGGCTGGATGCGCATCCGGGCAGCCTGTCCTTCCTGATCACCGGCGACGAGGAGGGCGATGCGGTCAACGGCACGAAAAAGGTCGTCGAGCATCTGAAAGACAGGGGCGAAATCATCGACCACTGCATCGTCGGCGAGCCGACCTCGGTGGACCGGCTGGGTGACATGGTCAAGGTCGGGCGGCGCGGCAGCCTGAACGCCACCTTCACCGTGATCGGCAAACAGGGTCACGTCGCCTATCCCGACCGCGCGCTCAACCCCCTGCCTGTTCTGGTCAATCTGCTGGCCGATATGAAGGGCCGCGTCCTCGACAAGGGCTATGACAGCTTTCCGCCGTCGAACCTGGAGATCACCAGCATCGACACCGGCAATCCGACCAGCAATATCATTCCGGCTCAGGCCAGCGCGCGCATCAATATCCGCTTCAACCCGAACCATACCGGCGCCAGCCTGAACGGCTGGCTTTTGAAACTGTGCGAAAAGCACGCCCACGGCACGCCGATCCGCATCGACTTCAAGCCGCGCGTCTCGGGCGAAGCCTTCCTGACCGAATCGGGCGATTTCGTCGATCTGATCCTCGATACGATCAAGAGCAAGCTGGGCGTCAAGGCCGACCCGTCAACCAGCGGCGGCACCTCGGACGCGCGCTTCATCCGCGATCTGTGCCCGGTGGTCGAGTTCGGTCTGGTCGGCCAGACCATGCACCAGGTCAATGAGGCGGTGAGCGTGGCCGATCTCGAAGCGCTGACCGACGCCTATCAGGCCCTGATCGAGGCGTATTTCTCGAAGTTCGGGTCTTCCTGATAGGTAACATGAGTCAGGTACAGCCCGTGCGCGGGCGCGACCTGACCGCAGGCGGCGCGGTCCTTCGCCGCCAGCGCCGCCGCCACATCCGCGACCGTCCAGCGTCCCAGCCCCGCCTCGACCAGCGTGCCGGTCATCGAGCGCACCTGCCGGTGCAGGAAGGAGCGCGCGGCGAAGACGAGGTGAATCTCCTCGCCGACCTGCGCAACGCGGGCGATGTCGAGCGACTTGACTGGCGATTTAGCCTGGCATTCGACATGGCGGAAGGTGGTGAAATCGTGTGTGCCGACCAGAACCTTCGCCGCCTCGGCCATGACGCCCGCGTCGATCGGCTTCTTGACGTGCCAGACGCGGCCCTGATCGAGCGCGGGCGGGGCGCGGCGGTTGAGGATGCGGTAGAGATACATCCGTCCCGTGGCCGAAAAGCGCGCGGAAAAGTCGTCATCGACCTGTTCGGCGCGCAAGACCGCCACCGGCTCCGGCTGAAGGCAGGCATTGATGGCGTCGCGCACCGTATCGGCGGGGAAGGGCTTGTCGAGATCGAAGCTGACCACCTGTCCGGTCGCATGCACGCCGGTGTCGGTGCGCCCCGCGGCGGTCAGGCGCAAGGTCTGGCCGCTGAATTTCAGGATGGCGGCCTCCAGCGCGCCCTGCACGGTCGGCAGGTCGCCCTGCGCCTGAAAGCCCTTATAGGGCCGCCCGTCATATTCGATCCAGAGCTTGTAGCGCGGCATCAGATCAGTTGATCCCCGGCCCTCAGGCCCGACCCTTTGAGGAATTCGGCGCCGTCCTGCGCCGATTTGCCCTCGCGCTGCACGCGGGTCAGCTCGATCACGCCGTCGCCGGTGGCGATTTTCAGCCCCGCGCCCAGCAGCAGCGTGCCGGGAATCTCGCCGGATGTTTCATCGCTCAGCCGCGACATCAGCACCTTCAGACGCTGCGCGCCCTTGCCCGCATCCATCATCGTCCAGGCGCCCGGAAACGGCGACAGGCCGCGGATATGGAAATCGAGATCGCGCGCCGGTCGCGTCCAGTCGATGCGCGCCTCCTCCGGCGTGATCTTCCTCGCATAGGTCGGCTCGCCGGTCTGCGGACGTTCCTGCGAGCCGCCGCGCTCAATGGCGGCCAGAGCGACCGGCAATAACGATGCGCCGAGCGCCGCCAGCTTGTCGTGCAGGCTCTGCGCCGTATCGTCGGCGGCGATCTCGACGCGGCCCGACAGGATCACCGGGCCTTCGTCCAGCCCCTCGCTCATGCGCATGACCTCGACGCCGGTAAAGGCGTCGCCCGCCATGATGGCGCGCTGGATCGGCGCCGCGCCACGCCAGCGCGGCAAAAGCGAGGCGTGCAGGTTGAAGCAGCCGAGCGGAGGATGCTCCAGCACCTCCTTTTTCAGTATCTGGCCATAGGCGACGACCACGGCGGCGTCGATATCGAGCGCGCGGAAATCGGCGATGGCCTGCGGGTCTTTCATCGACTTGGGCGTACGCACCTCAAGACCCAGACCTTGCGCAAAGGCGTGGACCGGCGACGGCGACAGCACCTGTCCCCGGCCCTTGGGCGCGGGCGGTTGCGAATAGACGCACACGATCTCATGGCCCGACGCCACCAGCTCAGCCAGAGCGCGCACCGCGAATTCGGGGGTTCCCATAAAGGCCAGACGCATTAAAAGAATCCGCGCATAAAAAAACCTCGCAACGATGGTTGCGAGGTCTAATCACTAATGCAGGGATCGCGCAACCTTTAAGCCGCCTGGGACTTGACCAGCTTCTTGACCTTGGTGACGGCGCGGTCGCGCTTGAGCTTGGACAGGTGGTCGATGAACAGGACGCCGTTCAGGTGATCCATCTCGTGCTGGATGCAGGTGGCGTAGAGGCCGTCAGCCTCCTCCTCGACCGGCTGGCCGTTATAGTCGAGATAGCGGATGCGCACGCGCGCGGGCCGCAGCACCTCATCATAGACTTCCGGCACCGACAGGCAGCCTTCTTCGTAAGGCGCCAGTTCCTTCGACGCCCAGACGATTTCCGGATTGACGAAATAGCGCGGGTTTTTCACGCCCTCGGCGTCGGGATCGGCGCCTTCGGGCTTTTCCTGCAAGTCCATGACGATGACGCGCACCGGCTCGCCGATCTGGATCGCGGCCAGGCCGATGCCCGGCGCGTCGTACATGGTCTCCAGCATATCGTCCATCAGGGCGCGCAGGGCGTCATCGACCTTATCGACGGGCTTGCACACCTGTTTGAGGATCGGGTTCGGTACGGTCAGAATATCACGAATAGCCATAGCCGCAGATGTAATCGCAGCCGCGGCGAAAATCAATATTCGGACACGCGCTCGTCGGTCGATTGTAATGAATTCAGCTTGTTAGCCGTGCGCGGCTGGCTCTCGATCGTCTTTGTCTCAGGCAATTCCTTGCCCTGGTGATCGACCTGATAGACCTCGAATTCGCGCGCCTTGCTCAATACGCGGCTCTCCAGCGAGGCGACGAAATCGTTGTATTTCTCGACCGCCGCCCCCAGCGACTTGCCCATTGAGGACACATGCCCGCCCATGATCGACAGGCGCGCATACAGCTCACGCCCCAGATCGGCAATATGGTTGGCGTTCTTCATCTGGTCCTCGACGCGCCAGCCATAGGCGACCGCCTTGCACAGGGCGAACAGGGTGGTCGGGGTGACGATGATCACCTTCTTGTCCATCGCCTCGCTCAACAGGTCCGGCGCATGGTCGAGCGCCGCCGCCAAAAGCCCGTCGCCGGGCACGAACATGGCGACGAAATCGGGTGAGCCCTGCTCCTTGAACTGGTCCCAGTAGGCCTTGGCGGACAGATCCTTGACGTGGGCGCGCAGGCCTTGCGCATGTTGCCGCAGCAGCATGTCGCGCGCCGCCTCGTCGGTCGTCTCAGCGGCTTGCAGATAGGCGGTCAGATTGACCTTGGCGTCGATGACGAACACCGCCGAGGCGTCTCCGGGCAAGCGCACCACCACGTCGGGGCGTCGCCGCCCCTCCTCGGTGTCGAGGCTGAACTGTTCGAGAAAATCAAAGCGCGCCGACAGGCCCGCCGCCTGCAAGACGTTGCGCAGCACCTCCTCGCCCCAGCGGCCCTGCACGCCTGCGCCGCGACGCAAGGCGCCGGCCAGTTTCTGCGTCACCTCGCGCGTGGCGTTCGAGGCGGTCATCAGTTCGTGAATCTGCTGTTTCAGCCCGCCCGTATCCTTGGCGCGCGCCTCCTCCATCGCCTTGACCTGCGCCTCGAAGCGCGTGAGCTGCTCGGCCACGGGTTTCAGCGTATGCCCGACCCGCTCCAGAGCCAGCTTCTCGCGCTCGGCGGCGGCCTTCATCAAGGCTTCGTTCGACGCCTGCATCGCCTGCTGCGACACGATCTGGAACTGTTCGCTCATCGCCGCGCGCGCATCCTCCAGATTGCGCGCCCGCTCCTTCGCCGCCGACAACTCATTGGTGACGTCGAGCAGCCGGTCGTTCATCTCATCGGCGCGCATCCGCAGGCGGCGCGCCTCGGCAAAGGCCAGCCACCATGCCCCCGCAAAGGCCAGGGCGAGTAAAGAGACCAGCAGCAGACTCAGAAGAAGCATGTTCATGATACGTTCTTAGGTTGTTACATCGCGTCTGACAAGTCTTTTCTGCATGCTGACGCTTGCGCGTCATCCAGGCCGCGATATGGTGCGTAAACGGAACTTCAAGAGGCGGGCAAGAGGCGGTTATGACGGATTTTCACACCTTTACACGCAAGACCTTTACCGGTCGCGCGCCGTGGACCTATCTCTATATCGTGCTGATTCCGTTCATTAACTGGTGCTGGGCCGCCGTGCCGACCGTGCCGCTTCCCGACCATGGCGAATGGACGCCGATGGCGGTCGTCACCGGTCTTGTGCTGGTGGTGCGCGACTTCGCCCAGCGCGAAATCGGCCACTGGATCTTCATCCCGCTGGCCATCGCGATTGCGGCGTCGTTTTACACCTCGCCGTCCAATATCGCCCTGGCCAGCGCGGTCGCCTTTGCGATTTCCGAAAGCGTGGATTGGGCGCTGTTCACCTTCCTGAAACTGCCGCTGTCGAAGCGCGTGTTCATCTCGGCGGGCCTTGGCGCGCCGATCGACACCACCGTCTTCTACCTGATGGCCTCGGCGACGATTGCGGGCATTTTCAACATCTACGCCATCGGCTCGTCGATCGCCTCGAAACTGGTCGGCTGCCTGATCGTCTATCTGCTCATGAAGCATCGCGAGCGCAAACTGGCCCTCGCCGCCGCAGAACCGGCCTAGGCGCCGAACAGGGTAAAGACGAAGACGAAGATAAACATATAGCGCAAAGGCATGGCGAACTCCTCCGCCGCCAGCCATAATGCGTTAAGGATTTGTTAACCAGCCCTAACCGCCTTTTGCGCGAAAATTAACGATAAAGACGGGAGAGTTGAGAAGGAAAGAAAGAGTTTACCCACAGATTACACAGATGTTCAGGGAGATTTCACGCTACCGCTAACGATCGAGTCTGTTGTCTGACCACATTTGGCGCAAAGCGCCTTTCATGACGCCTTCCGCTGACGATAGCGGTAGCGTGCGACTATCCAGAACATCTGTGTAATCTGTGGATAAAACCTTCTTCCCGAAGGCCGTCAACGCCGCGTTTTGAAAGCGTGCGCAATCGTATTATCGTCGAGCCAGTCGAGATCGCCGCCGACGGGCACGCCGCGCGCCAGATAGGTGATCTCGATCTGGTTGCTCAGGCCCCGAAGGCGGTCGGCGATATAGTGGGCTGTCGTCTGGCCCTCGACCGTGGCGGGCAGGGCCATCACCACTTCGCGAACATCGCCGCCCTGCACCCGCAGGATCAGCCGGTCGAGCCGCAAATCCTCCGGCCGCACCCCGTCCAGCGCCGACAACAGCCCGCCCAGCACATGATAGCGCCCATGAAACGCCCCGACGCGCTCCATCGCCCACAGCGAACCGTCATCCTCGACCACGCAGATCATGCTGATGTCGCGCGCCGGATCGGCGCAGGTCGCGCACGGATCGCGCGTCGCCAGCCGCCCGCATACGGAGCAGGTCGTGACATGCTCCGCCGCGTCCTGCATCGCCATCGTCAACGGCAGCAACAACTGCTCGCGCCGCTTCAGCAGCGCCAACGCCGCGCGCCGCGCCGACCGCGGCCCCAGCCCCGGCAGCTTGGACAAAAGCGCCATGAGACGCTCGATTTCGGGTCCGGCGCCGCTCAAGTTTTAGAAAAACTTCGGCAGGTCGGGCAGCACCGCCCCCGGCCCCATCGAGGCGGCGGCGTCGCGCATCAACTGCGTATTGATGTCGTCGAGCTTCCTGCGCGCATCGGCATAGGCGGCGCGGATCAGGTCGGCCAGCACCTCGCCCTCGCCCGGCGCCATCAGCGACGGGTCGATGCCGAGCGCGGTCATATCGCCCGTGCCTTTCAGCTCCAGCGTCACCATGCCGCCGCCGGACGCGCCGGTGACAACGCTTTCGTGCATTTTCGCCTGCGCCTCCTGCAGCTTCTGCTGCACCATGGAGGCCTGTTTCATCATCTGCTGAAAGTCCATCAGTCGTCCTCGTCACTGTCGGGGCGCTCATCGACGGGCGCGACGGGCGCGGCGTCGCTCGCCACCGGATTCGGGCGCGCGCGGATCGCGGTGATCTCGGCGCCGGGGAAAATCTCCAGAACCTGCGCGACGAACGGATGCGCCTGGATGCGCGCCCTCGCCTCGGAGGTCTCGCGCTTGTCGCGCTCCATGATCGATTCGGCCCCGCCGGAGCCTTCCGTGGCGATCAGCCAGCGCTGGCCCGTCCACTCCTTGAGGCGCAGACTCAGTTTGCGCACCAGATCGCCGGGCGCATTGGGCGCGGGCTCGAAGGTGATGGCGCCGGGCCGGAAGGCGACCAGCCGCACAAAGCGCTCGACATCGGCGCGCAGGCCGATATCGCGCTTGTCCGAGATCAGTTGCAGCACCTCGCCGAAACTCTGCGGATCGGGCAAGGCGGGCGCGGCGCGCATCTGCACGGCGGCGGAACCTCTCGCTGTCGGACCGCCCGCGCCGCCGCCCGGCGCATTGGGCGCGCCCGGCATGAGCGGCTCGCCATTTTGCAGCCGCTTCATCAGCGCCTCCGGCCCCGGCAGGTCGGCGGCGTAGCACATCCTCACCAGCGCCATCTCGAACGCGGCGCACGGATCGGGCGCGCGGCGCAGCTCCTCGAACGCCTTGAGCATCAATGTCCACAGACGGCTTAACGTCCCGGCGGACAGTTGCGAGCCCAGCGCCGTCACGCGCATGGCCTGCGCATTGGGCAGCCGCGTCGCCTCGGCCCCCAGCACCTTGGCCACCGAGGTCGCGTGGCAATATTCCAGCAGGTCGCCCATGATCTGCGAGGGATCGGCGCCGTAGCCGTAAAGCGTGCGGAAGGCCAGCAGCGCCTCGCTCATCTGGCCGGAAATGACGTTCTCGAACAGCGAAAGCGTCGCCGAGCGGTCGGCCAGGCCCAGCATGTCGCGCACGATCTCCGTCCCGACCGCCTCGCCCGGATCGCCCTGCACCAGGGCCTGATCGAGCAGGGAGAGAGAATCGCGCACCGACCCTTCGGCGGCGCGCGCGATCAGGGCCAGGGCGTCCGGCTCGATGCGCACGCCTTCGAGGCCGCAGATCTTCTCCAGATGCGGGATCAGGGTTTCCGGCTCGACGCGGCGCAGATCGAAGCGCTGGCAGCGCGACAGGATGGTGACCGGAACTTTTCGGATTTCGGTCGTGGCGAAGATGAATTTGGCGTGCGGCGGCGGCTCCTCAAGCGTCTTCAGAAGCGCATTGAACGCGCCCGTGGACAGCATGTGGACTTCGTCGATCACATAGACCTTGTAGCGCGCCTCGACCGGGGCGTAGCGCACGCTCTCCAAAAGGTCGCGCATGGCGTCCACGCCGGTGCGCGAGGCCGCATCCAGCTCCAGCACGTCGATATGGCGGCCTTCGATGATGGCCTGACAATGCACGCCCATTAAGCTTAAATCGACGCTGGGGCCGTGGACCGTGGCGCTCTCATAGTTGAGCGCGCGCGCAAGTAAGCGGGCCGTGGTCGTCTTGCCGACGCCGCGCACCCCGGTCAGCATAAAGGCATGGGCGATGCGATGCGTAGCGAAGGCGTTGGTCAGGGTGCGCACCATCGCCTCCTGACCTATCAGATCCTCAAAGGTGCGCGGGCGATATTTGCGCGCCAGCACCGTATAGGCTTCGGACTTCTCCGCCATTTTCGGCGCGATGGACGTCATTGGGGGCGCATCGCCAAAAATATCCGCCGTTAAATCGTCGCGCTCCGCTTCGGGCGCGTCGGCAAACGGATCGTCGAGGTCTGAGGGGTCGGACATGCAATCTATATAGGGGCTTTTTGCACAGGCGTCAGCCATTAAGCGCGATTCGAATGGTGGACAAAATCCAGTCCCGATCATCGGGCTAATCCCGCCTTGCTGCGCGATAGCAAATGCGATATAGTGATAGCACAGCCATCAAAATGTACAGAACGCCATCACATGCCCGCCGTCACGATTCGCAATCTTCCCGAAGAAGTCCATCGCGCCCTCAAGGTGCGCGCCGCCCAATCCGGCCATAGCGCCGAGGCGGAAATGCGCGCCATACTGGAAAGCGCGGTCCGTCCGCCCAACCGCATGCGTCTCGGCTCCACCCTCTCCGCTCTGAGCCGAAAAGCCGGTCTCAGCAATGCCGATATCGAAGCGATGGAGCAAAACCGCGACGGTACGCCCGCAGAGCCGATTCGCTTCGAATGATCGTTCTGGACACCAATGTCGTTTCCGAGGCGATGAAACCGGAACCTGCGCACGCCGTTCTCAACTGGCTCGACGCGCAGGTCGCCGAAACCTTGTATATTTCCAGCGTCACCGTCGCGGAACTCCTGTTCGGCGTCGGCGTCCTGCCAGATGGACGGCGTAAACAGCAGCTTGCAAAGGCCCTGGAAGGCGTCTTCAACCTGTTTGAGGGTCGGATTCTTCCCTTCGACCTTGACGCGGCGCAGCGTTACGCCGACCTGGCCGTCGCAGCGCGCAACGCCGGTCAGGGATTTCCTGCGCCGAACGGTTATATCGCCGCGATCGCCTCCGCGCGCAGTTTCACCGTCGCCAGCCGCGATGCGAGCGCCTTCAAGGCGGCAGGTCTTGGTGTGATCGACCCGTGGCGGATGTAATTTAGGAGGAAGGGTGAGACGGCCGACCCGAAGGTGAATTCGTTATGGCTGCTGCCTTCCGGCCCTGACCAGGTTGGCGAGGCCTTCGCCCGACCGTCTCTGCGCCTATATGCGGATTTTCAGCCGCGCTTGCAAGAGGGGATTTTTGCGCTCACCTTTTCCTGCATGGAATCAGTGAACGGCTACAGACGGCGCTGGTGGAAGGAGGCGGTGGTCTATCAGATCTATCCGCGCTCATTCTACGACAGCAATGGCGACGGCATAGGCGATCTGCGCGGCATTCTCGAAAAGCTCGATCACATCAAGGGCTTGGGCGTAGATGTCATCTGGCTGTCGCCGCATTTCGACAGCCCCAATGCCGATAATGGCTACGACATCCGCGATTATCGCACGGTCGGCGCCGAGTTCGGAACCATGCAGGATTTCGACGACCTGCTGGCCGCCGTTCACGCCGCAGGCATGAAGCTGATCATCGACCTGGTGGTCAATCACACCTCGGACGAATACCGCTGGTTTGTCGAGAGTCGCAAAGGCCCGGACCATCCGTACCGCGACTACTACATCTGGCATGAGGGGGATCAGCCGCCAAACGACTGGACCTCGATCTTCGGCGGGTCAGCATGGAAGCGCGACGGGGAAAGCTGGTACTTACATCTGTTCCACGACAAGCAGCCGGACCTGAACTGGGATAATCCCGTCGTGCGGCATGAGGTTCACGACCTCATGCGCTTCTGGCTCGACAAGGGCGTCGATGGTTTCCGCATGGACGTCATCCCGTTCATTTCCAAGGACAAAACCTTTCCGGACCTGCCGCCCGACCTGAAAAGTCGCCCGCAATATGTCTATACGCAGGGGCCGCATGTGCATGACTATTTGCAGGAGATGCGGCGCGAGGTCTTAAACGCCTACGACACGATGACTGTCGGCGAAGCCTTCGGCGTGACACTGGAGCAAACGCCGGATTTTATCGACGAACGGCGCGGCGAACTCGACATGGCGTTTCAGTTCGCCGCCGTCGAGATTGATCGCGATAAGGACGGCCATTGGAAGCCGTGGTCCCTGCCCGACCTGAAGGCCGTATTCGCCCGCCAGAACGCGGCCTTCGACACATATGGCTGGCCCGCCGTCTTCCTGTCCAATCACGACAATCCGCGCCTCGTCTCACGCTATGGCGACGACAGCCCGGAATGGCGGGTGAAGTCCGCGCAGGTTCTGGCCACCTTGCTACTCACACAAAAAGGCACGCCGTTTATCTATCAGGGCGATGAGATCGGGCTGATCAATCTGCATTTTACCTCGCCCGATCAGTTCAACGATGTCTGGTCTAAAAACGGCTGGCGCGATCAGGTCGAGACCGGGCGCGTCACCGCTGAGGCGTTTCTGGATGAACAGAATCATCTAAGCCGCGATCATGCCCGCGCGCCGATGCCGTGGAACGAGAGTTCTAATGGTGGATTTACCGCCGCGCCATCGCCGTGGTTTGCGCTGCATCCCGATTTTGTTACGATCAATGCCGCCAATCAGAGCGAGATTTATCGTTATTATCAACGTATAATTGCCTTGCGCCATAAGAATCTGGCGCTGGTCTATGGCGACTATGCCGATCTGGCCCCCGATCATCCGCGCCTGTTCGCCTATGAGCGAGCTGTCGGCGCAGATCGCTTCCGAATGTATCTGAATATGTCTTCCGAACCGCTGGACATCACCTTGCCGGATGCGGAATTACTGCTGTCAAATCACAGCCCGCCCGCCTCGGCTCTGAACGGCTGGGAGGCGCGGATTTACAGGCTGTGACGCCTGTGCGATAGGCACGGCATGAACGATCCCATACTGAAAACCCTGCTGCTGCCGTTTGAGGATGGCGCGCTCGACTGGCCTGAAACGCCCGCCCTCTTCCTGCGCGCCCGCCCCATCGACGCGCCGCGTGATAAGCTGGTGTGCGAGCAGAGTTTCAAACCGACGCACGACGCCCTGACGCGCGCGGACTTCGCGATGCACGACGAAGGCGGCGCCTTCCCGATGGTCCTCGTCCTGCCGCCGCGTCAGCGCGAAGAATACCGCGCCCTGCTGGCCCGCGCCGTAACGCAAACCGCCCCCGGCGGCGTGGTGCTGGCCTGCGTGTCCAATCTGGAAGGCGCAAAGACGGTCGAAAACGATCTGAAAACCCTGTGCGGCGCCGTCGCCAGCCTGTCCAAGCACAAGCGCCGCGCCTTCTGGGCGCGCATCGAACCCGACCGATTGAACACCGACCTGATCGGCGCCTGGGCGCAACTCGACGCCCCGCGCCGCGTCGAGACCGGCTACCTAAGCCGCCCCGGCGTCTTCGCCTGGGATCGTCTCGACCCCGGTTCCCAGCTTCTGGCCGCGCACATGCCCGCCTTCAGCGGCGTCGGCGCGGACCTCGGCGCCGGAATCGGCTATCTGAGCGATGTAGCGCTGAAAGCCTCGCCCGCCATTACCCGGCTTGATCTGATTGAGGCCGAGGCGCGCGCCCTCGATCTGGCGCGGCGCAATCTCGACGATCCGCGCGCCGCCTTCCACTGGGCCGACGCCACGCAGGCCCTGCCCGATCGCTACGACTTCATCATCAGCAATCCGCCCTTCCATATCGACCGCGCCGACCGCCACGATCTGGGCCAGGCCTTTATCCGCAGCGCCGCCGCCGCGTTGAAAACCGGCGGACAATTCTGGATGGTGGCCAACCGCCACCTGCCCTATGAGGAGACGATGAAGGCGGCGTTCAAACGCATCGACGCCGTGGCCAGCAACGACCGCTACAAGGTGTTGAAGGCGATCAAATGAAGCTGATCAAACATCTGGCGAACCTCGGCTATGGCAGCCGCAAGGAAGTGCAGACCCTGCTGCGCATGGGCGTTTTCACCGACGCCAGCGGGAAGCCTCTCGATGACAGCGCCGCTCACGGTGACATCCGTTATAAAGGCCGGCCGCTCGATCCCGATTTCGGCGTCGTGCTGATGCTCAACAAGCCGACCGGCTATGTCTGCTCGCTCAAGGATCGCGGCCAGCTCGTCTATGAGCTGCTGCCCGCGCGTTTCGCCGCGCGCAAGCCGGTCCTGTCCAGCATCGGGCGGCTCGATTCCGACACGTCGGGCCTGTTATTGTTCACCGACGACGGCGACTATCTGCACCGCATTATCTCGCCGAAAAACCACGTCGCCAAGATTTATGAGGTGACCTGCGCCCGCCCGATCGAGCCGCGTTATGCGGATATTTTCGCCTCCGGCGACCTCGTTTTGGACAGCGAAAAGGACACGCTGAAACCGGCCTTTCTGGAAATCACCGGCGAGAAAACCGCCCGCCTGACTCTATACGAAGGCCGCTACCACCAGGTCCGCCGCATGTTCGCCGCCGTCGGCAACCATGTCGAAAGCCTGCGCCGCGCGCAGATGGGCGATCTGACGCTGGGAGACTTGCCAAGCGGCAAATGGCGAATTTTAACGCCTTCCGAACGCGACGGTCTGCTGAAGAACGCTTAATCCGCTCTCTCTAGGCCGTAGGCGGTCAGGATGGCGTGAGCGGACGTCTTCATCATCTGCGCCACGACATCCGGCGGGTAATCCGCCGCCAGCGACCGGAACATGGGCATGCTGGTGACGCCGTACACCAGATCAAGCGCGCTCTGGCGGGCCTGCGCATCGCCCGGCATCTGGGCCAGCAATCTGCCCAGAACCTTCTTGCGCCGCTGGTTTCTTTCGTTCAGCGCCTCAGCAAATTCCGGATCGCTGGCCCCGGCGTCATAAAGGCGGGCGAATTGCGGATGCGCGCCCCAGAAGCCGCACATGACGTCGATCACATCGTCCAGACCCTGACAGGGCGCAGGATGATTCATTGCCGTCAGCATCTGCTGAACCATGCCGCTGCGCGCGGCGTTGTCGTCGAAGAC